>CAUJGC010000012.1 GCA_963169075.1 Myxococcota bacterium | reverse complement strand
GGGCGGGGGCGGGGGCCCCCCCCCCCCCCCCCGCCGGTGCCCCCCCACAAAACCACCAACTTTACATATCAATTGTTGCTATTTTTGTGGGTTGCTTCGGGCGGCTGGGGGCGAGCCGCCCCCAGACCCCCTCTACTTGTCTGCCTTGTGGAGCCCCGAGGCGGTGCGTGAGGAGGGGAAGAAGCCCTCGCCTTTGCCGATGTCCGCCAGCGTGCCCGAGACGAGGAGCCCATACCACTCGCCGGCCTTGGCGCGCTTGATCTTGGGGTTGGCGTTGAGGAGGACGGAGAGGCTGTTCTTGTTGAGGAACTCGTCCGAGGGCTTGACGCGGACGTTGAGCTTGGCGCGGCCGTCCTTGAGCTGCCTGGCGAGGGTGATGTTGCCGTTGGCCTCCAGGAAGATGTCGGGGCCGGTGGTCTTGAGGGTGTTGATCTCCAGCTTGCCGCCCTCCGCGACGAGGTCGAGGGTGAGGGTGCCGAAGCGGATGGCCTCCTTGATCTCGGGCTTGCCCAGGGGGGTGTCGATGGGGAGGAAGCCCGGTCCGAGGGAGACGCGCTCGATCTCGAGCTTGACGTGCCCGTCGAGGGGCTGGCCGTCCTTGGAGAGGAGGAGGTCGATGTCGCCGTTGACGCTGCCGTTGAGGGGGAGGTCGAGCTTGGCCTCGATGAACTTGATGCTCTGGAGAGGGAAGGCCTCGAAGGTGGCGATGATGTGGTTGCCGAGGAGCGCCTTGTCGTCGTCGCCCTCGTCGTCGTTGTCGTCGTCCGCCGCGTCGTCCTGGCCGGGCTTGTCGCCGTCGCCGGGGTCTTCGGCGTCCTGCTTGGCGGCGGCTTTGGGGGCGGGGCGCGTGCGGATGGGGGTCTTGCTCTCGGGTTGCGCGGTGGGCTCGGGGAGGGGCTCGTAGGCCTCGCGTGACCAGGCGCCTTCGAGGAGGCCGCCGCCGACCTCGACCTCGAAGTTGACGGTGGTGTCCCCGAAGAGGCTCTTGAAGAGGGCGAAGTCCACCTCGGCGCGGTCGATGGTCATCTGGAGGCGCTTGGGGCGCGCTTTGGGCGCGCCCTCGTCGCCGCCTTCCTGGCCGCCTTCTTCGGGCTTGGGGGCGCGCTGGGGCTTCTGGGTGAAGGAGACGGCTTCGACCTCGGCGGCGGTGAGGCCGGTGAGGCCGAGGTCGAGGACCTCGACGGTCCAGCCGTCTCCGACGGCGAGCTGGAGTCGCTGCTCCAGGCCTTGCCGGAGGGGCTCGGTGGGGAGGGTCATCCAGACGACGAGGGCGAAGAGGGCGAGGCCGACGACGGAGGTGAGGAGGGCTTTGACCCAGGGGCGATCCATCAGGACTCCTGCTTCTTGCGCTTGAAGGTGGAGACGGTGAGGGTGGCCTCGACCTTGTCCGCCTCTTTGCCGCGTCGTGGGCGAGTGATGTCGATGCGCTTGAGGACGATGACCTCCTGGGAGGCGGCGAGCGCGTCGATGAAGCGGATGAGCTTGCCGTACTCGACGCCTTCGATGGTGACGGTGGCCCACTCTTCGGTGAGTCCTGCGGCGGCGGCGTTGTCTTTGGCGCCTTTTTTGGCGCCGACGGGGTTGGAGCCGTCTTTGAAGGAGGTGATCTTGACCTCGTAGCGGGTGGCCTCTTTGTCGAGGAAGGTGGTGAGGCGGAGGTCGTTGTTGTTGATCTTGGCCTCGACGCTGTCTCCGGTGGCGCCTTTGGCCTGGAGGTAGCGGGTCTGTCGGCTGGCGATGAGCTCCAGGGCCTCCTGGTGTTCGACGAGGCGTGTGTCGAGGTCGTCGAGGCTGGACCAGGCGAAGTTGCCGATCAGGAAGAGGGCGATGAAGCCCATGGCGAAGCCCCAGAGGACGAGGAGCTTGCGCTCGCGCTCGCTGAGGTTCTGGTACATCTGGCTGAGGCGTCCGCCGCCTTGCGTCTCATCCATGGGGTCGGGCTCCTCGTGCTACTCTTCTTTTTCGGTGGTTTTGGTTGTTTTTTTGACTTCTTTTTTATCAGGCGTGCATTGCGGGGCGATGTTCAGGGTGAACTTGACCTGATCTCCGACGGTGTTGACGTCGCCTTTTTTGACCTGTCCTTTGAAGCAGGAGAAGGCCTCGTAGGACTCGGCGATGCGGTCCACGGTGGCTGCGGAGTCGGTCTCTCCGTCGACCTTGATGAGCTGTCGGGTGAGGTCGATGCGGACGTCGTAGAGCTCGACGGGTGTGCCTTCGGGGAGGCGGTTGTTGAGCTCGAAGAGCATCTCGTAGGCGGAGGTCTTGGGGATGACGCTGGAGGAGTCTCCGGCGTTGGCGAGCTCGCGCTTGATCTTGTTGAGGTCGGTGGTGGGTTTGTCGAAGAGGCGTGTGGTGGCCTCGGTGAGGGCTTTTTCGGAGGCTTCGACCTGTCGGTCGAGGGCGATCCAGGAGGTGATGAACCAGGCGGTGAGGGCGAGGAAGAGGAGGGCGCCGATGGCGGCGAGGGAGAAGAGCTGGGCGCGGAGCCAGCTTTTTTTGCCTTTGTGGGCGAAGGGTCCGCGTCGGAGGTTGACGGTGTGTCGTCGGTCGCGTGGGAGGACCTCGTGGAGGGCGAGGGCGAGGGCCTGGGCGACGTTGGCCTGTCCGGAGGCGAGGTCGGGGAGCGCGGCGAGGGCCTCTCCGGCGACGGGGAGGGGATCGACGGGGAGGCCGAGCTCGTGTTGGAGGAAGGGGAGGAGGTTGTGGAGCCTGGCGCCGCCGCCGCAGAGGAAGAGGTGTTGGACCTCGACGCGCCGCTCGGCGTGGTGTGCCTGGAGGGAGGCGCGCAGCTCTCGGGCGAGGCGTCTGGCGGCGTGTTGGAGGGCGTCTGCGGCGCGTGCTTCGCGCGCGGAGGGGTAGGCGAGGGGTTCGAGGGGGATGGAGGCCTGGGTGTGCTTGAAGTGCTCGGCGTCGTGGTAGGAGGTGTCGAGGACGCGCTGGAGGTCGCGGGTGATGTTGTGTCCACCGAACTGGACGGAGCGGGCGTGTCCGAGGCGGAGGGCCTTGGTGGCGGGGTCGGGTTCGAGGCAGGCGATGCGTGTGAAGCGGTGTCCGAGGTCGATGATGGCGTAGGGCTGTTGCAGCTCGGGGAGGAGGGCGGCGCCGAGGTGGAGGAGGGCGGCGTCGCCCATGAGGACGGCGTGTGGATCGACGCCGCCGGCGCGCCAGAGGTCGATATAGATGCGAAGGTCGTCTGTCTTGACGCCGACGGCGGTGACATCAAACTCATCGGGGTGGAGTCGGGAGGGGCCGAGGAGGTGGTGATCGAGGAGGAGGGAGTCGATCTCGACGGGGATGCGCTCTTCGAACTGGAGCGGCATGACGAGGCCGATCTGTCGGGGGTCGGTGAAGGGGAAGGCGAGTCGGCTGGAGAGGATGAGGTCTGGGGGCATGGCGACGGCGACGTGTTCGGCGTCGAGAGCGCCCTGCTGGGCGAGTGCGGCGAGTGCGGCGAGGAGGGCCTCGTCTTCGGCGTTGTGGAGTGCGTCCTGGAGGTCTTCTGGGGTGAGGGCGGGCTGTTCGGCCTCGGGGTCGGCGTCATCGGGGTTGGCGACGAGGCGGAGGTTGGGCGCAGCGAGGACGGTGTCGAGGAGCTGCTCGTCGAAGCGAGTGGCTTTGAAGCCGCGGGGGGCGCTCTCCAGGCGGAGGGCCTTGATGGAGTAGTGGCCGATGTCGAGGCCTACGATGGTGGTCATCGGGTTCAGTACTCTCGCCAGTAGAGGTATTTGGGTTTTTTGCCGGAGAAGTCGACGACAGCGACGAGGGTCTTGGTGGCGTCTCCGTAGGAGCCCTGGGCGATCACGCGGAAGATCTTGGGGCTGGCGACGGTGACCTCGCGGAGGATATCACGTTCGTTGAACTCAAGGAGGATCTCAGGCGTGATGGCGCCGATCTGGAGGGCGGCGGGTCCGAGGAGGGATTGTGCGGTGGGTGAGTAGGCGATGAACTGGGTGAGGAGGAGCGGGTTGGCCTTGAAGGCGCGGATGTAGCGGACGAGCTGTCGTGTGTTGACGTAGGCGACGGTCTGGCCGCGCTTGGCGCCGTCGATGACGACGGGCGGGCTCTCGGGGCTCATGTAGTAGAAGAGGAGGTTGAGGGGGTTGGAGAAGAATTGTCGGAGTCCGTCGAGGGCGAGGGCGAGGTAGGTGACCTGGCTGGCGACGTTGGGGTCGCGGCAGGGCCAGGTGGTGTTGTCGATGCCGGCGACGTTGGCGCAGAGGAGTGCCTGGATGACGTTGAAGTTGGCGAGGTTGAGGTTGACGCGGTTGACGGGGTAGACGGTGAAGCTGTCTCCGAAGCGCTGCATGAAGTCGTCGGTGACGCCGTAGACGAGGCGCAGCTCTTCGGTGGTGGTGAGCTTGGCGTCTTTGACCTCGTAGCGTGCGTCGCGTCGGGAGTAGGGTGCGCCTTCGTCTCCGGAGGTGGAGCTCTCGGGGATGCAGTAGTCGTTGAGGACGTTGCGCGTCTCGTCGGGGTCGACCCAGTCGACGATGTTGGCGACGAGCTCCTGTCGGGAGACTTTTTCGGAGCGTCCGCGCCCGTCGTCTTCGAAGAGGTCGTCGTTCTGCTCTCCGACGGTGAGGAGGCAGAGCTGGGTGATGAGGGCCTGGTTGCGGGCGCCTTTGGAGAAGGCGTTGAGGTTGATCTTGCCCTCTTCGGGCTCGATGTGGACGTCGAAGGAGCCGTGGAAGCCGCCGAAGCCGGTGGCGCCGGCGCCTTGTTCGAGCTTGAGGCCGCCGATGGGTGTCTCGAGTGCGCCGGAGTTGAAGGGGGTGAGGAAGAGGGAGACGAGGGGGTAGAGCTGGAAGTTGCTCTGGCGCATGAAGCGGCCGATGAGGGGGTCACGCTCGAGCTCGAACTGGAAGCCGAGGATGACGGTGCCGAGGTTCATGCCGGACCTGGCGAGGTAGTAGGCTTTGAGGTCGTCGCGTGCGTTGGCGGCGAGGAAGACGTTGACGCGTGTCTGGTAGGCGAACTCGACGACGGAGACGGACATGATGGCGACGGTGGCCATGGCGATGAGGATGGCGATGCCGCGTCGTCCCTGGGGCATGGGTGCGCCGACGCGTCGGGAGGCCCAGCGCGCGAGGTGCGCGGCGGCGTCGAGGGCCTGGTGGGGGAGATGCTGTAGCGCTCGCGATCTCGGGGGTTGCATGGGGTGGCTCCTGGGCTCAGTAGTCGAGGACCTGGGTCATCATGATCTGAGCCTGGGTGGTGAAGGTGCGGGTCTGTCGTTCGTCGGTGCCGGGTCTGGGGACGGTGACGGTGATCTTGACGCGCTTGGGGAGGGTGCCGCGCAGCTCGCCTTTGCGGCTGTCCCAGTCGTTGACCCAGCGTCCGCCGTCCTCTTCGTCGCCCTCCTGTCCGGGTCTCCAGAACTCGAATTTGACGTCTTCGACCTCGTCGATGAGGGTGTAGATGACGCCGCCGTCTTCGACGTCGTCGTCGAGGGTGATGTCTTCGCGTCGGACCAGCTCGCGGACGAGGCGTCCGTCGAGGTTGCGTCGCTTGGAGGTGCGGACGAAGTAGGAGATCTCGCACTGGTCGCTGGAGATCTCATCGGGTTGGGTGCGGATGTGTGCGAGGGCGGTGAAGTGGACCTCGTCGTTCTTGCCGACGAAGGCGGTCTCGACGTAGTGGTCGCGTCCCTGGAGGTCGGCCTCGGCCTGTTGGGTCTGGAGGTCGAGCTCGCGGTTGACGGCGTCCTCGACGGAGGAGTTTCCGGCGCCCTGGGCGGCTTCGAGGAGGCTCTTGGGGTCGGGGAGGTTCTCTTTGCGGTTGCCGTGCGCGGCGATGAAGGCGGTGGAGAGCTCTCGGGTCATGCGGTCCATGGCCTGGCGGAGCGTCTGGAACTGGTCGAAGGAGCGGGTCATCTGGTCGCGTGAGCGGTAGGAGATGCCGAGGGCTCCCCAGAGGACGACGGTCATGCTGACGAGGATGGCGACGGCGATGAGGACCTCGGTGAGGGTGAAGCCCCGGTCGCGTCGTCTGGCGTGTCGCGCGGGGTTCATTTGATCTCCTGGTCGTTGAGGAGGCCGTCGGGGTCGTCGGTGAGGTTGGGCGGGGGCTGGTCTTCCTGCTGATCGGCGCTGAGGTCGCTGACGTACTGGACGAGGGTGAGGGACTGGGTGCCGCCGCTGACGGCGGGCCAGGTGAGGGTGAGGGTGACGCGTCGGAGCTTCTGTCCGAGGCGGTTGATGAAGTCGGGGAGGAGGCCGACGACCATGGGGAGGTACTGGGCGAAGGCGGCGTTGCCGGTGAAGGCGCCGCCGCTGCCGTCGTCGCCTTCTCCGAAGAGGGAGCCGTTGAGCTGTCCGAGGAGCTGCTCGCTGGAGGACTCGTCGATCTCGATGGGGGTGACGACGGCCTCCCAGGTGAAGTTGTCGAAGCCTTCCTGTCGGAAGTCGCCGTCGAAGGTCTGCTCGTCTTCGTTGAAGCCCTCTGCGAGGAGATCGGACTCGATCTCGAGCATCTTGGCGCGTCCGAGGAGGGTGGCGGTGGTGGTGTTGTTGGCCATGGCGCCGCGCTGGACGGCGTTGCTCTGGGTGCCGAGGAGGACGGTGAGGACGAGGGCCAGGATGGTGAGGGCGATGAGCACCTCCATCAGGGTGTATCCGCGTCTTGATATGCGTTGATATCTCATCTCAATCGGCCTCCTCGACTTCAAAGAAGCCTCGTGGGATGTCCTCGTCGCCGCTGAGGAGGTTGACCTTGCCGGTGAGGGGCTCGATCTGCATGGTCATGAAGGCGCCGCTGGCGTCTCCGAGGACGATCTGGCTGCGCTCGACGAAGCCGGAGGGGAAGAAGGTGATGGTGGCGCGTCCGGAGGTGATGGGGTCCTGGGACTGGGTGGTGAGGACGGAGCGGAAGGAGATGCCGTTCTCGAGCTTGCGGCGCTTGACGACGAGGTCGGATTTTTCGCGGTAGCCGGGTCGTTGGAGCCCGAAGACGCTGCCCTCGGGGTCGTCGCTGTCGTAGCCGGGCGCTCGGGTGGCCGGTGAGGAGGTGGCCCCTCCCTGCGGTGCGCCGATGAGGGAGGGGGCGGGGAGCTGGGGTGGGCCGCCGATGTTTTCTTGATCGGAGACCTCGAGCCAGTACTCGGAGGAGTCGAGGTCGATGACGAGCTGGTGGTACTCCTGGCGGATGGCGGCCTGTCCGTAGGCGTACTTGATGACGCCCGAGACGCGGAGGGTCTGGGCTTTGAGGTTGGCGCGGGTGAGGTCATTGAAGAGGACGACGGCTCCCACGATCAACGCCGCGACGATGACCAGGACGATCATCAGCTCCATGAGGGTGAGCCCTCGGCGGTTGGGTGGGAGGAGGGTCATGGAGGGGGTTACTCCTCGACGGTGATGTCGTCGTCGTTGCCGTCCTGGCCGTCGGGGCCTGGGGAGCGGAGCTCGTAGTTGCGGTCGGAGGTCTTGTTGTAGATGACGTCGTTGCCCCAGGAGTCCTTGATGTCCTCGGGCTTGACGTAGGGGGACTCGCCGCCGGGGGGGGAGACGAGGTTGCCGAGCTCGTCGGGGAGGCCGTTGGGCTCCTGGAAGGCGTAGAACTCCTGGATCTTGTTGGAGAGCTTGTTGAGGCGGAGCTTGCTCTCCTTGATCTTGGCGTTGTTGAGCTGGTTGATGGCGACGACGCCGACGGTGACCATGATGCCGGCGAGGATGGTGAGGACGATGAGGATCTCGACGAGGGTCATGCCGCGCTGCGAGCGCTTGCGTCGGGCGGCGAGGACGTGGAGGGCGGTCTGGGCGTTGTCGTGGGCGGTGAGGTGCATGGTGGGTCGTCCTTGGGGGTTGTGGCGCGCCGTGGGAGGTCGCGCGTGATCAGAAACGCATGAGGATGTCGTCTTCCGTCCCGGGTCGTGCGTCGGGTCCGGAGGAGGCGAGCTCAAAGCCGCCGTCGTCGAGGGGGCGGCAGGTGATGGCGGAGCCCCAGAGATCCCGTGTGGAGTCGTCGAGGGCGCAGGCGCGGCGGGGCTGCTCGCCGGGTGTGTCGAGGTGCCTGGCGAGGTCGGTGAGGAGGAGTCGGGTCTGCTGGACGCGCTCGCGCTCGTTGGCGTCGACGGTGTAGGCGCCGACGGTGAGGGCGAGGGCGGCGATGAGGAGGGCCGCGACGAGGGGTGGGAGGGCGAGTCGTCTCATACGATGCCCTCGTTGAGCTGGACGATGGGGAGCATGATGGCGAAGACGACGAAGGCGACGCCGCCGCCCATGACGACGATCATGAGGGGTTCGAGGAGTGTGGTGAGGGCCTGGATCTTGAGATCGACCTGCTGGCTGTAGCTCTCGGCGACGTTGTCGAGCATGTCTTCGAGCTGTCCGGCGCGCTCCCCGACGGCGATCATGTGGGTGACGATGGGGGGGAAGTGTCCGGAGCGCTTGAGGGTGGCGGCGATGGAGTCGCCTTCGCGGATGGAGGTGGTGGCCGTGGAGACGACCTCGACGAGGACGGCGTTGCCGAGGATGTGCTTGACGATGTCCATGGCGGTGAGGAGGGGGACACCGGAGGCGAGGAGGGTGGCGAGGGTCTTGGAGAAGCGGGAGATGGCGACCATGCGGACGAGGGAGCCGAAGACGGGGACCTTGAGGACGAAGCGGTCCCAGGCGGGGCGTCCTTTTTCGGACTTCCTCCAGAAGTAGAAGGCGGCGGCGCTGCCGATGAGGGTGGGGAAGAGGATGAACCACCAGTCGGTGAAGAGGGAGGAGACGAAGAGGAGGACCTGGGTGATGAAGGGGAGTGCGCGGTCCTGGTCCGCGAAGAGCTGGGTGACCTGAGGGATGACGAAGGTGAAGAGGAAGATCATGATGAGGGTGCCGACGACCGCCATGATGATGGGGTAGACGAGGGCGCCGACGATCTTGGAGCGGAGCTTGACCTGGGCGTCGAGGAACTCGGTGAGTCGTTCGAGGACGACGTCGAGCTTGCCGGAGGACTCGCCTGCGCGGACCATGTTGACGTAGAGGTCGTCGAAGATGGCGGGGTGGTCTTTGAGGGCGAGGTAGAAGGCGGTGCCTTCTCGCACTTTTTGTCGGATGTCGTCGAGAGCGTCGCGGAGCTTGGGGTTCTCTTCCTGGTCGACGAGGGCGGAGAGGGCTTCGACGAGGGGGATGCCCGCGCGGAGGAGCGTGGCGAGGAGGCGTGTGAGGACGGTGACGTCCTGTATCTTGACGCGCGTGAGGAGCCTGGAGAAGTCGACTTCTTTGGCGGCGAGGGAGTCGGCCTTCTTCTCGCCTTCCCAGACCTCGGTGGCGAAGATGCCTTTGGCGCGGAGTGCGTCTTTGAGGGCGCGCTGTCCTTCGGCGTCGAGGGAGCCACGGACGGCCTTTCCGGCGGCGTTGACGCCTTTGTAGTTGAAGACAGGCATGGGTCAGGCGAGCTCCTCTTTGGTGACGCGGAGGACCTCTTCGATGGAGGTGACGCCCTGGAGGACCTTGAGGGCGCCGTCGTCTCGGAGGGTGCGCATGCCGTGTCGGAGGGCGGCGCGCTTGATGGTGGCGGCGTCCTCCTTGCGCATGATGAGCTGGTTGACCTCTTCGTTCATGACGAGCATCTCGTAGATGCCGCGTCGCCCGGAGTAGCCGGTGTTGAGGCAGGTGGCGCAGCCGTTGGCGCGGTAGACGTGTCCGCCGACGCGCTCGACGTCCTCGGGGGTGAGGTTGATCTCGGCGAGCTGGGTGGCGGAGGGGACGTAGGGTTCGCGGCACTCTCGGCAGAGGCGTCGGAGGAGTCGCTGGGCGAGGGCGGCCTGGACGGAGGAGGCGACGAGGAAGGGTTCGACGCCCATCTCGATGAGGCGTGTGAAGGCGCCAGCGGAGTCGTTGGTGTGGAGGGTGGAGAAGACGAGGTGTCCGGTGAGGGAGGCCTCGATGGCGATGTCTGCGGTGACCTGGTCGCGGATCTCACCGACGAGGATGACGTCGGGGTCGTGTCGGAGGTAGGAGCGGAGGCCGGAGGCGAAGGTGAGGCCGATCTTGGCGTTGACCTGCATCTGGCTGATGCCCTTGAGCTGGTACTCGACGGGGTCTTCGACGGTGAGGATGTTCTTGTCGGGTGTGTTGATGTAGGAGAGTGCGGCGTAGAGGGTGGTGGTCTTACCGGAGCCGGTGGGTCCGGTGACGAGGATGATGCCGTGGGGGAGCATGGCGAGGCGCTTGAGCTCGCCGAGGATATCGGGTGCCATGTCCATGGCGTCGAGGTCGAGGAGGACGGCGGAGCGGTCGAGGAGGCGCATGGTGATGCGCTCGCCGTGTGTGGCGGGCGCGGTGGCGACGCGGACGTCGATGTCCTTGCCGGCGATCTTGATGCGGATGCGTCCGTCCTGGGGGAGCCGTCGCTCGGCGATGTCGAGGCCGGCCATGATCTTGATGCGGGCGATGATGGAGGACTGGAAGCGCTTGGGGGGCTGCGCGACCTCTTTGAGGACGCCGTCGATGCGGTATCGGACGTGGAGGGACTGCTCGGCGGGCTCGATGTGGATGTCGGAGGTGCGCTCTCGGACGGCGCGGACGAAGAGGGAGTTGACGAACTGGATGACGGGTGCTTCGTCGTCGCCTTCGGTCTGGACGAGGATGTCTTCGATCTCGGGGACGTCGTCGCTCTGGTGTTTGGTCTCGACGTTTTCGAGGCCTTCGGTGAGCCCGCCGGCGACGCGGAGCTTGCGGTCGAAGGCGGCGTTGATGGCGTCGAGGAGGGGCTGTGTGGGGACGATGACGGGGACGGGCTCGCGCTGGAGGACGAAGCGGAGCTGGTCGAGGGTGCGGAGGTTGAGGGGGTCCGCGACCGCGACGACGACCTCATCTCCGATGGCGAAGAGGGGGAGGACGCGGCTCTCGCGGCTCCAGCGGAGGGAGAGTCGGGCGATGAGATCGAGGTCGACCTCATCGGGGTTGATGGAGTCTTTGACGTCGCAGCCGAGCTGTCTTCCGAGGGCGAGGGCGAGGTGTTTCTCCTCGCAGGCTCGTGCGGCGAGGAGGAGCTCACCGAGGCGCCCGCCTTTTTCAGTCTGGGTGTCGAGGGCGCTCTGGAGGTCGGCCTCTCGGATGGCGCCCATCTCCAGGAGGATCTCACCGAGCTTGAGGCGGTTGAACATGGTGTCGGCGCTCCGTGTGGATCACTCGGGGACGACGATGATGTCGCCGCTGGGGGTGTTGGCGTCGGGTGGGTTGACGGGTCTGGGGTCGATGGCGGGCTTGACGTCGCTCTCGGGTGCGGGCTTGACGTTGTCGCGTCGTCGTCGCTCGTCGATGTCGCCGTAGGCGCGTCGTCGTGCGTCGTCTTCGTCGGCGGCGCGTCGGAGCTGCTTGTTGAGGGCTTCGAGGAGTCCGGTCTTGTGGTTGTAGTTGATGCTGGCCATGTAGGCCTTGTCGCGCTGGGCGAAGAGCTCCTGGAAGCGTCGTCGCGCCTCGTTCTTCTCTTCGGTGATGCGCGCGAGGTCCTCTTCGGAGTCGATGATGTAGGGTGTGAGCATGATCACGAGGTTCTGCTTCGTGATGGTGGTGTTGTTGCGTCGGAAGAGGGCGCCGAGGATGGGGATGTCTCCGAGGAGGGGGACCTTGGTGACGCCTTCGTTCTCGACGTCGCGGATGAGGCCGCCGATGACGATGGTCTGCTGGTCCTTGGCGACGACGACGGTCTCGGCTTCGCGCTTGGTGGTGGTGGGGGTGAGGGAGTCTCCGGCGCCGGGCTTGAGGTCTTCGACGGTGACCTTGACGTCGAGCTGGACGAGCCCGGAGGCGTTGATCTGGGGTGTGAGGGCGAGGGTGAGGGCGACGTCCTGGTAGTTGATGCCGCCGAGCCCGCCGAGCCCGCCGAGTCCGCCGAGGGCGCCGAGCCCGCCGAGGGCGCCGAGCCCGCCGGTGGCGTTGGAGCCGCCGCCGAGTCCGCCGAGCCCGGCGAGCCCGGCGAGCCCGCCGAGTCCGCCGAGGGCGCCGCCGGTGGCGAAGGGGACGCGCTCGCCGACGGTGAAGGTGGCGTCTTCGTTGTTGAGGGTGAGGATGGAGGGGGTGGAGAGGACGTTGACGTCCTGGTCGGTCTGGGTGGCTTCGAGGAAGAGGAGGAAGGCGGGGAGTGAGAACTCGGTGCCTGGGATGGAGACGGAGGGGCCGATGATGCCGAAGCCGAGGCCGCCCTGTCCCTGGATGGCCTGGGTGAGCTTGGAGAGCTCGAAGTTGGCCTGTCCGAGGATGAGGCCGGTGTTTCCGATCTCGTCGGCGGCCTCCTGGGGGATGAAGTCGAACTCCTTGGGGAGTCCGGCGTTGACGCCGATGCCGACTCGCCGGTTGCGGTCGATGGAGATCTCCATGATGGCGGCTTCGACGTAGACCTGCTTGCGTCGTCGGTCGAGCTGCTCGATGACGCTCTTGAGGGCGACGTAGTCTTTGTAGGAGGCGGTGATGATGAGGGCGTTGGTGGCGGGTTCGGCGGTGATCTGGACGTCACCGGAGAGGAGGGCGGCGCCGCCCGCTCCGCCGCCTGCTGCGGCGTTACCGCCTGCGTTGCCGCCTGCGTTGGCGGCGTTGTTGCGTGTGCTGCGTCGCCCGGCGTTGCCTGTGTTGCGGTTGTTGCCGCTCTGCCCGGCGAGGCCGGAGATGACACCGGCGAGGTCTTCGGCCTTGGCGTTCTGGAGTGGGTAGACCCAGATGCGTCCGGCGTTGGTCTCGACGTCGAGTTTTTCGATGATCTCGACGATGCGGTTGTAGGAGCGGTCGTTGGCGATGATGATGAGCTGGTTGGTGTTCTCGTCGGCGATGATCTTCTTGACGGTGACCTCGTTCTCGGAGGCGGGGTCTCCGCCGGCGGCGGCGGCGTTCTTGGAGGTGGAGGTGGACTTGGTGGTGCGGGAGGAGGAGGAGGAGGAGTTGGAGCCGCGGGAGTCGGCCTCGAAGATCTCGAGGAGCTTGGTGGCGAGCTCGGAGGCGTCGGCGTACTGGACCTGGTAGAGGTGGAGCTTGTCGGCGCCGGTGGGTTGGTCGAGGAGGGCGATGATGCGGAACATACGGCGGAGGTTGGTGCCGTACTCGGTGATGATGAGGGTGTTGGTGGGGGCGTAGGAGATGATGTCGGCGTCTTTGCTCTTGATCTTGGAGAGGACGCTCTCGATGTCGCTGATGGCGACATGCTCGACGGGGATGATGCGCGTCTCCATGATGTCGGAGGCGGGGACGCCGCCGCGTCCGGTGCGTGTGGGGAGGTCTTCTTTGGAGGCCTGGTTGGAGTCGACGATCTTGAGGAACTGGCCGTAGGGAACCATGGTGAGGCCGTTCATGGCCAGCGCGGAGAGGAAGGCGCGGTAGGCCTCCTGGACGGAGACCTGCTTGGGGGCGATGATGGTGATCTTCTTGCCGGCCTTGAGAGAGTCCGCGATGATGAAGTTTTTTTTGAGTAATCTTGAGTAGAATTTCACCACATCTTCCAGCTCTGCTTTACGGAAGTCGATGGTGATCTTCTCGGAGCCCGGGATGGGGGCTTCGTCGTCCCCGAGGGGGGGGTCGAAGTTCTTGTCGAAGTCGACGGTCTCGTCGTCGGTGACGTTCTCGCGTCCCTGGCCCTGGTTGTTTTTGTTGGCGGTGTTCTTGTTGTCTTTGGGCTCGGGGTTGTCGGCGGGCTCTTCTTTGGGCTCTTCTTTGGGCTCTTCTTTGGGCGGGGTGCGGGTGATGACGGCGGGTCGGTTGCCCTTCTTCTCGATGACGTTGTCGTCCTTGGGTTGGGCGAGGGCGTCGTCGTTGAGGAGGAGGGGCGCCGTCGCGGCGAGGGCTAGCGCGGCGAGGAGCGGAGCGGCAGCGCGGAGCGTGTGGCGGTCGTAGCGGCGGTTCATGGTAGCCAAGGGGTTCACCGTGTTCCTCAAAGCGATCGTGCTCGTCCCAGAGCTTCAGGCGCACGTCGAGGGGGTAGAGTGTTTGGGTTTATTTGAGCTGATAGCTGAGGTTCTGTGTCTTGCCGTTGCGTTCAACGGTGACGGTGACCTTGTTGAGGCTGTTGAGGTTGCCCATCTTCTGGTAGAGTTCGAGGGCTTTGTTGGGGCTGTCGAGCTTGGTGCCGTTGATGGCGGTGATGACGTCGTTGCTCTGGATACCGATGGCGGAGAGGGGGCTCCCGGCGGGGAGTCCGGAGAGCTTGAAGCCGTTGATCTTGCCGCCGTTGTAGTTGGGCCGGACCTTGGTGCCGTCGCGGAATTTTTCGGGGTTGGTGAGGACGTCCCCGAGGACCTTGCGATCGACGCTGTAGGAGCCGTCGGCGTTCTGCGCGATGCCCTTCTTGATGTCCGAGAACTTGTCGTTCTTGCTGGAGAGGTTGGTGGGCTCGGTCTTGATGGGCGTGGGTGTGGCGGGTGTGGGCGTGGGTTTGCGCGTGAAGGCGCCGGCGCGGGGTCCGGGGGGTGTCTTGCCGTTGGACTCGAGGTCGATCTGTTCGAGCTGCCCGTTGCGCTGGATGATGACGCGGTCGCGTTCGATGCGGAAGAGGGTGGCGCCTTCGGCGACGGGCTCTTTTTCCTGGAGGATGAGGGTGGCGTTGTTCTTGGGGTCGTTGAAGAGCGCCATGGACCAGGCGGGCGTGGAGGCGACGGTGGTGCCGGTGAGGGTGATGCCGAGGTCGGAGATGGGGTATTCGCCTTCGGAGAGCTCGGGTTCGGCCTCGGTCTCGGGTTCGGTCTCGGCCTCGGGTTCGGCCTGGGGTGCGGGCTCGGGTGGGGCGGGCTGCCAGACGTCGGAGTCGAGGGAGGCGAGGCGTTTGGCGTCGCTGTCCTGGGGTGCGCTGCTGGTGAGGGTGGGCGCGGGCGGCGCGGAGATGAGGAGGGGTGAGACGACGGCGTTGAGGGTGTTGGTGAGGGTGAGCCCGGCGAGGACCGCGATGAGGGCCACGACGCCGAGCTGGATGAGCCAGAGGTATTTCTTGAGGGCGCTTTCCATGTTCGGGCCTGCGCTTGGGTTCGTCGTGGAGCGGCGCTCCGGCTGGAGGAGCGGAGCAGGAAGTGTACCATGCTCCTCCGCGCCGTGCGGTCGGGGAGGGGAGAGATACCTGAAGGCGCGCGCGGGGTCAAAGGGTCGCGCTTGGGCGGGGGTGGATTGACAAAATGGCAAAGCGTCCCGGTCGGGGGTGCATCGCGTGACATTCTGTCAAACGTGCTTGTGGCGTGTCGAGTTCAGGAGGACTGTCGTGCGCGTGTGAGGGCGAGGAGGCGCTCGTTGCGTGGGATGCGTCGGTCGAGGATCTCGCGTTGGAGGTGGATGAGATCGTCGCGGTAGAGGCCGATGCGGTCGTGTTCGAGGGCGTGGTGTACGGCCTGGAGGGCGTCGTCGTAGCGTTGTTGCTGGGTGAAGGTCCAGGCGAGGTTGAGGGAGGCGCGCGGGTGGAGGGGGTTGGCGTCGCGCGCCTGGAGGTAGGCCTGGTGTGCGAGGTCGAAGCGCTCGTTGGCGAAGTGGGCGTCCCCGAGCTCGTTCCAGGCGAGGGAGGTGAAGGGGTTGACGTCGATGGCGCGCTGGGCGCGCTCGATGGCGAGGTCGTGGTTCTGGAGGAGGGTGTTGGCGACGCCGGCCCACTCGGCCAGGAGGGTGGCGCTCTCGGGGGTGAGGAGGTGCGCCTGGGCGTAGAGTTCATCGGCCTGGGGGTCGGCCTGGGCGGCGGCCTGTCGGGCCTGGGTGACGAGGTCGTGGGCTTGCTGGATGGGCTCGCCGTCGAAGAGGGCGTCGAGGGTGTCTGCGGCGCGCTGGAGGGGGGTGCGCGAGATGAGGCGGGTGTGGAGGTGGCAGCGCTCGTCGTTGCGTGGGGCGGCGATGAGGAGCGCGGGCTGGGCGCGGGTGGCGAGGGCGTACTCGATGAGGGGGAAGGCGAGGCCGACGGCGGTGGAGAGGCCGAAGCGTTGGTAGTGCGCGGCGTGTGAGGCGGTGTCCATGCGGTCCCAGCCGAAGTCGCTGATGAGGGCGAAGCCCTCGGGGCGGAGCGCGGCGGCGAGGCGGAGGAGGGCGTCGATGGCGGCGTGGTTGAAGGTGAGCTGGAGGTTGCCGAGGCGGTCGTGCTGTGCGAGCCAGGGGTCGAGGCGCTCGCGGGCGAAGTCGCGGATGAGGTGTTCGGGGTCGAGGGCGTCGATGTCGGCGGGGAACCAGGCGCGCTCGATGGTGAGGAGGGGCGCGACGTCGAGGAGGGCGGGGTGGAGGTGCCCCTGCGCGTCGGCGGCGAGGGTCTGGAGGTCGCGGGGGTCGAGGCCGGTGAGGCGTTGGGCGAGGTCGAGGTCGTGGAGGCGGGTCTGGACGCGGAGCTCGAACCACTGGTCGTGCTCGCGCATGAGGGCGGTGAAGGGGAGGACGTCGAGGGTGTAGTTGAAGAAGGCGGCGTCGAGGGGGGGGAGGGGGAGGGGTTCGCCGTCGGGGGTGCGGAGGGTGGTGGGGTCGGCGGCGTCCGCGAGGGCGAAGCGGACGACCTGGGCGTGGTGGTCGAGGCGCCTGGAGCGCTGGACGTCGCGGAGGGTGGTGGAGGAGTGTTCGGTGGCGAACCAGGTGAGGCGCTCGTAGGCGGGGACGTCGCGCTCCAGGCAGAGGCGCTGGAAGGTGTCGAGGGCGACGCGGGCGAAGTCGCCCGAGCCCATGCCGTACTCGACGACGGCGATGGAGTCGGGGAGGTCGGGTGCGTCGAGGAGGGCGTCGAGGAGGAGGTGTGCGGCGCGCGCGGCGCGGACGCCGTCGCTGGTGGCGCCGTTGGGGACCTCGTGGAGGGTGAAGGCGGCGGCGCCGCGCTCGGCCCAGTAGGCGTGTCCGAGCCGCCAGTCGAGGGCCTCGCAGGGGGAGACGAAGGGCTCCAGGGAGATGGCGCGCGGGTCGTCCTGGCGGGGCTCGGTCATGGGGTGGCTCCTGGGTGGGTGGCTCAGGGGTTGAGGAGGGCGGCGGCGGGTGAGGGGGCGCCGTCTTCGCGGAGGCCGCCGACGACGAGGACCTGGCCGCTGCTGAGGGGCGTGGCGGTGCCCGCGCTGAGGCGTTCGGGCATGTTGGGGAGGTCGAACCAGGTGTTCTGGGCGGGGTCGTAGGCGACGGCGATGTTGGTGGGGTCGCGGCGGAGGCGTCCGCGGGCGCCGCCCGCGAAGAGGAGGCGGCCCTGGGGGAGCGGCGCGGCGAAGGCGCCGACGCTGCCGGGCTGGAGGAGGCCGATCTCGACCCAGGCGTCACCTCGAAGCGCCTCCACCTCCCCCACCATGTAGCGGTGGAGCCCCTCGCCGCCAAGCAGGATGAGGTCGCCGCCCGGCGCGAGGAGGGCGCTGTGGTCGGCGCGGGGGCGGGGGAGGCGCGGCGCGGCCTGGAGGGTGCGGAGGTCGGGGGCGAGGCGCTCGGTGGAGCGCTCGGGCTCGCCGTTGGCGCCGAAGCCGCCGACGATGAGGAGGGCGCCGTCGGGGAGGCGGGTGAGGGTGTGGCCTCGCCTTGGGCGCTGGAGGGCCAGCGGCTTCTCCCAGGCGTCGGCGCGGGGGTCGTAGATCTGGACGGCGCGGGAGGGCGCGGACTTGAGGTCGGCGCCGGAGGCGCCGCCCGTGACGACGAGGCGTCCGTCGGCGGCGATCTCGGCGGCGCAGCCGGGGCCGATGCGCTGGGGGGGGGCGGCGATGGGCTGCCAGGCGTCGCGCTTGGGGTCGTAGCGGTGTCCCCCGGCGGGGCCGAAGGCGACGGCGCCGCCGTCAGGGAGGGGGAGGAGGGCGTGGTGGGCGTAGGGGGCGGGGGAGGGGGCGGCCTCGGTCCAGCGCCGCGTGGCGGGATCAAAGAGCGCGGCGTCGCCGGTGGGGCCGCTTGAGGTGAGGCCGCCGTGGATGAGGACGCGGCCATCCTGGAGGCGCGCGGCGGCGTGGTGGGCGCGGGGCGTGGCGAGCGGCGCGAGGGTCTCCCAGCCCGGGGCGGCCTGGGGCGGCGGCGTCGCGGCGGCGGTGGCAGGCGCCGCTGCGGCGGCGGTGGCAGGCGGCGCCGCGGCGGTTGGAGGAGGCGTTGGTGTCGCGGCGGCGCTCGTGCTAGGCTGGTCGGCTGTGGGTGGTGCGGGCTTCTGGGAGGCGTCGCAGCCGAGGAGCGAGGCGGCCGCGACGAGCGCGGCCAGCGAGGCGAGGAGGGGCAGGTTGCGTGGGGAAGGCATGATGTCCGTCGAGAGCAGGGGATCGCGCAAGGTCCGTCGTCACTCCAGCAGCGGGGACACTATGCCTGTCGTGTGGGGGAGTCAAGGCGCGCGCAAGATCACTCTTTTTGTTTGTTTTTTGTGCTTTATTTTTTGTTTTTTTGTTGCTCTGGGGTGGGCCGGGGCGGCCTGGGGGCAGAGCTGCGTCGAGGACGCGGGGTGTCTGGTGGCGGGTCGTCCGCAGGCGACGGGGCGCTGCGAGGCGAGCCAGTGCGTCTACGAGGTGGAGCGCTTCGTCCAGCCTGCCGGGGCGGGCGGGGAGGTGGACGACATCGCGGGGCTCCAGGCGGTGCTGGACGCGGCGCGTCCCGGGGACACGGTGCGCTTCGGGGTGCAGTGCGAGGGCGGGCGGTGCGAGCCGATGCGCTATGTGGTGGGGGGGCGGGGTCACGATCTGGTGGGTCGGCACGGGGTGCGCTACGACGGGCAGGGCTCGACGCTGCGCCTCCAGGCGCGGCCCGCAGAGGTGCCGTGGGAGGCGTGGCGCTGGCGTCGGGTGCTGACGCTGGGACCGGAGCGGAGCGAGGCGCCGACGCGGATCGAGCGGCTGCACCTGGACGGGAGCGCGGCGCGCCAGGGGGCGGGGGAGGAGCCGTCGCGCCAGGCGAACCTGGTGGTGAGCGCGTCGGCGGGTCCGGGGGGCGAGCCGCAGGCGGTGGAGCTGGACCAGGTGTGGCTCTCCGAGAGCACGGCCTCGGGGCTGGTGGTGCAGGACGGTGTGTCGGTGCGGATCGTGGGGACGGGGCTCTGGCCGAGCCGGACGTGGGGGAACGCGACGGGGATCGAGGTGTCGGCGGGGCAGGGGCGGGTGGAGCTGGACGGGTGGTCCTCGGGTCGGCGTGGCGAGGGGGGCGAGCTGGCGCCGGATCGTGTGGGGCTGCGGCTGGAGACGAGCGGGGTGGCGCGTCAGGTGACGTTGGTGGTGCGGGACTCGACGGTGGAGCGTCCGGTGGAGGCGGCGGTGCTCTACTCCCCGGGGGGGTGGTCGAAGGAGCCCTACCACCTCCAGCTGGATGGGTTGAAGGTGATCGAGGGGCTGGTGCAGCTGAGCCTCTACCGGACGGCGTATGTGTCGATCACGCGGAGCGAGCTGGGGCTCGCGTCGTCGTCAGGGCCCGCGCTGCGGATCGACCGTCACTGCTCTGACGTCCTGGTGCGTCGGACGGACGTGCGGGGCTATGTGGAGCTTGGGTCCGTGGAGCCGTCCTGCGACCGGCTGGAGTCGCGGCTTGGTTTGGACGCGGTGCACTTCCGGGGGGTGGGGTGGCTGGAGGGTGGGCGTCGCTACGCGATCCGGGGGGATGAGGCGGCGTGCCCGACGCGGTCGCGTCGTGCGATGACGCTCGGTGGTCGGACGACCTTCGGGCCGGGGTACGACGCGATGACGGCCTGGCGCGGGGGGCGCGTGGAGGTGGAGGTGCGGACGACGCGGGACTGGGGGGAGCAGCACGGCGCGTCGCCGGCGGTGCAGCTCTACGGCGGCGAGGGCTGTGAGGGGCAGGTGCGGAGCGAGCTGCGCTGGCGTCCGCGGAGCCGTCGGGAGCGGGCCTCGTCCTGGTCGCTGGATCACCGCTCGGCGCGGGAGGTGGCGTCGTGCTGGGTGGAGGGGGAGGGGTGGCGCTGCGAGTAGCGGGGGCTCACTTGTTGGTGAGGTGGGTGACGTACCAGCGGTCGTCCCAGGTGATGAGGACGCGGACGGGGAGGGTGCGCTCGCGTCCGGCGTCGAGGACGACGATGCTGGCCTTGTAGTTGGCCCAGTAGGGGAGGTCGTTGGCCTCTTTGCCGCGCTGGACCCAGCGTCGCTGGCGCCCGAGGGAGAAGCGGACGAAGGTGACGTGGTCGGGGTCCTTGAGGCTGGCGCGCATGGCCTGGAGGTCGGCGCGGTAGACGTCGATGAGGCGCTTGAAGTAGCGATCGGGGTCCTTGATGCCCTTGACCTGGCGGAAGGCGTCCTGGGGGAAGAAGAAGGGGAGGGCGAGGTCGGGGTTGTCCTCGCGGAGGGCCTGGACGAGGAGGGCGGCGCGTTCGGCGGCGTCTCCTTCGGCGGGGGCGTCCTTGAGCGCGGGCTCGGGTCGGTCGGCGGCGTTGGAGGGGGGGATGGGGGGCTCGGCGGCGGCGGGCGGTGAGGCGAGGAGGAGGGCGGCGAGGGCGAGGAGGGCTTGGGCGAGGCGTCGTGGGGGCATGGTGTAGGCCGGGGTGTGCAGGTGTCGCAGGAGGTCGGACGCTGTGAGCGCGGGCGTCGCAGCGTCGCCTGCGGGGGTGTATAGCGTCGTCGCGTTCAGGGCAAGAGACGTGTAGACGCCCGGTGCGGGCTCCCCTATGGTGTGTGAGAGGCGCGGCGCGCGGCGCGTGGCGCGGCGTCGGCGGTGGCGCGATGCAGGGGGGCAGCGGAGGTGCTTGCGATGACGCGACAGAGCCAGGCGGTGATCCTCAGCGCGGCGGCGCTGCTGCTGGGGACGGCCTGCGCGCCCGACGGAGGTGGCGCGCAGGGGGGTGAGGGGACGCAGGAGACGTCGCGCCCCGTGGTCTATGGGGTGGATGACCGGGTGGACGCCTGGGAGATCGGGGATCCGTCCTGGGCGGCGCTGGTGCGTGACGCCTCGGTGGTGCTGGTCTCGGCGGAGAACCTGGATCAGCGCGATCCCGAGGCGGTGCAGGTGCTTGGGACCAGCCTGGGGCGGGCGTACCAGCTCTGCGCGGATCAGCGCTTCGTGGAGCAGCCCTCGGGAGGTCAGTGCTCGGGGACGCTGATCGCGCCGGACCTGGTGGTGACGGCGGGGCACTGCATCGACGCGGGGAGCTGCGCGGGCACCCGGATGGTCTTCGACTACCGGTATGACGCGGCGGGGGCGCTGGCGCCGATCAGCGCCGCGGAGGACGTGTACGCGTGCAGCGCGGTGGTGGCGCGGGCGCTGGAGGGGGATCGCGACTTCGCGGTGGTGCGGCTGGATCGTCCGGTGGTCGGGCGGACCCCGGCGCGGGTGCGGGGCTCGGACGAGGCGCTTGGGGTCGGGGAGGCGGTGACGCTGATCGGCTACCCGAGCGGCATCCCGGTGAAGTACGCGCCGGGCGGGCGGGTGACGTCCTCGGGGGCGCCGGCGCTGGAGCTCTTCAACGCGACGGTGGACGCCTTCGGGGGGAACTCGGGGTCGGGGGTGTTCAACGGGGCGCAGGAGCAGGTGGGGATCCTGGTGCGCGGCGCGACGGACTACGTGCAGCGCGGGGGCTGCTTCGTGGTCAACGAGCTGCCCGAGGAGGGGGTGGACGGCGAGGGCGTCGTCTACATCCATCAGGCGGTGGAGGCGCTCTGCCAGGCCTCGCCTGGGGAGGCGCTCTGCGCGACGGCGGGCGGTGGGTACTGCTTCGCGTGCGCGTCGGACGCGGCGTGCCGGGAGGGCTGGGCGTGCGTGGCGGGGGCGAGCGGATCGCGGACCTGCGCGCCGTCGTGCGCGTCGGACGCGGCGTGCCGGAGCGGGCACACCTGCCAGGGCGGGCGCTGCGTGCCGGAGGTGTCGCCAGCATGCGTCGGGGCCGACGTCTGGTCGGTGGACACCTGCGGTCAGCCGGTGGCGCTGGCGGAGGCGTGCGAGGCGGGGGCGGCCTGCCAGGGCGGCGCCTGCACGCCGCGTCCCAGCGCGGACACCTGCGCCGACGCGGAGGTGATCGAGGCGCGCTCGCAGATCCTGCGGGGGACGCTGGCGGGAGGGTACGGCAACGATCTGGAGGGCTCGTGCGCGGGGAGCGGCCCCGACCGGGTGCTGCGCTTCGAGGTGACCCAGCCGGTGCCGTTTACCGCGCAGCTGACGGGCTTCGACACGACGCTCTACCTGCGGCGGAGCTGCGATGATCCGGGGTCGGAGGTGGCGTGCAACGACGACGCGACCCCGCCCGGCGGGCTGGGCTCGCGGATCGAGGCGGAGCTGACGCCGGGGAGCTACTCTCTGGTGCTGGACGCGTGGGATGATCAGGTGGGGGCGTATGAGCTGACGGTGACCTTCGGGGAGTTCTGCGCCAACGCCTGCGAGGCGGGCGCGCGGCGCTGCCAGGGGCAGCAGATCCAGCAGTGTCGGGTGAACGATCAGGGGTGCGCCTCCTGGGTGAGCGGCGCGATCTGCCCGGACGGGATGCCGTGCGAGGCGGGGGTGTGCAAGAACGTCCCGGCGGGGGACTCCTGCGCGGCGCCGACGGTGATCGCGGGCTCGGACGCGGTGTTCGTGGGGAACCTGGGGGATGGGTATACGAACACGACCTCGGGGAGCTGCGGCGGCGCGGGGCCGGAGCGGGTCTACACCTTCGAGGTGACCCAGCCCTCCCACCTGCTGGCGGAGGCGGTGGGCGGTCAGGCGCCGGTGCTCTACCTGCGCTCGGTCTGCGACGCGGGGGCGACGGAGCTGGGCTGCGGGGCGGCGGACTGGCCTGCGTCGCCTTCGGCGGTGGTGGAGGCGGATCTGGCGCCGGGGGACTACTTCCTCTTCATGGACGTGGACCGGGACGCCGGGGCCTACCAGCTTGGGCTGACGCTGACGCCGATCTGCCCGGCGGCGTGCGCGGCGGGCGAGCGGCGCTGCGCGCCGGGGGGCGTGGAGGCATGTGTCCAGGACGCCAATGGTTGCAGATACTTCGGCAACTTCCAGGCGTGCGGCGCGGCTCAGGCGTGCGCGGCGGGGCAGTGCGTGGCCTCGTGCGGGGACGGCTGCGATCTGGGGACGACGCGGTGCAGCGGTGCGCAGGTGCAGACCTGCCAGGCCGACGCGGCGGGGTGTCAGGTGTGGGGCGCGGCGGCGACGTGCCCGGCGGGGCAGAGCTGCGTCGATGGCGCGTGCTCCCGGGCGTGCACGGACGCCTGCATGGCGGGCGAGCGGCGCTGCGCCTCGGCGCAGCGCCCCGAGCTCTGCCTGGTGGGCGCGAGCGGGTGTCTGGAGTGGCGGCTGACGACGTGCGCCTCGGGGTACACCTGCGTGGCGGGTCGCTGCACCCAGAGCTGCACCGACGAGTGCGAGCTGGGGGATCGCCGCTGCTTCGGCAACGCCGAGCAGGCGTGCGCCGTGGGTCCGCAGGGCTGCGGGGTGTGGGGTGCGGCGGTGGCGTGCGACGCGGACGAGGTCTGCGCGGAGGGCTCCTGCGTGCCCAGCTGCACGCCGGAGTGTACGCCCGGCGAGCGGGCGTGTGAGGGCAACGCCACGGTGGTCTGCCAGGCGGCGGCCAGCGGGTGCCACACCTTCTCGGCGCCGACGGCGTGCCCGGCGCGGCAGGTGTGCTCGGCGGGGCAGTGTGTGGGGGAGTGTACGGATGTGTGCGCTGAAGGCGCGACCCAGTGCGCCGCAGGCGGCGTGCAGACCTGCCAGCGGCAGAGCAGCGGGTGCCTGGACTGGTCCCGTGCGGCGTCGTGCGGGGCGGACGCGGTGTGCCTGGGGGGCGTCTGCACCCCGAGCTGCACCGCCGAGTGCGCCGCGGACGCCCGCGAGTGCGCTGGTGCGGGCTTCCGGGTGTGCCAGCGCCGGGCCAACGGCTGCCATGTGTGGTCGGGGGTGACGGCGTGCGGCGCGGACGAGGGCTGCGCCGGGGGCTTCTGCGGCGGCGCCTGCACGGCGGCGTGTACGCCGGGTGAGACGCGCTGCGCCGAGGGGGGCCTCCAGGCCTGCCTGGCGTCGGCGGACGGGTGCCACGCCTGGGGGCCGGTGTCGGCCTGCCCGGCGGGCTTCGCCTGCGAGGGCGGCGCCTGCACCGACGCCTGCGAGGCGGAGTGCGAGCCCCGGACCCAGGAGTGCTTCGGCGACGGCGTGCGGGTCTGCGTGGAGCAGGCCAACGGGTGCCACACCTGGACCCAGACCCGGACCTGCCAGCCCGACGAGGCGTGCGTGGAGGGGGTGTGCATCGCGGGGTGCGCTCCGGAGTGCGGGGCGGGCGACTCGCGCTGCACGGCGGACGGCCAGGTGCAGCGCTGCATGGTGGACCCGGACGGGTGCCCGATCTGGGGCGGCGCGACGCCCTGCGGCGCGGGGGCGGTCTGCGAGGAGGATCGCTGCGTGTCCGCGTGTGAGGATGTGTGCTCAGTCGGTGAGGCGACGTGCGTCGGGGACAGCGTCCAGACCTGCGTCTTGAGCGACGCCGGGTGCGGGGTCTGGTCCGACGCCGCGCTCTGCCCCGACGGGAGCACCTGCCGCGAGGGGTCCTGCCGCTTCGGCTGCGACGACGCCTGCCCGGAGGAGGGCGCCACGACCTGCGACGGGCCGGGCTACCGGGAGTGCACCCGCGCGGCGGAGGGGTGTCTGGTCTGGAGCAGCCTCCGCTTCTGCGCGGACCAGGAGGTGTGCCAGGGCGGGGCCTGCGTGCTGGAGTGCCCTCGCGAGTGCGAGCCGGGGGCCCGCGAGTGCACCTCGGCGTCGTCGCGGGTGGTCTGCGTGGAGGATCTCCAGGGGTGCACCCGGTGGAGCGACGCGGTGGAGTGCCCTCCGGGCATCCTTTGCGAGGCCGGGGCCTGCGCCTTTGAGGACGATCCGCGCGAGGAGCCCGATCCGGACGACGAGCCCGAGCCGACGCCGGTGGGCGGCGCGGTGGACACGGGCGGCAGCAGCGGGTGTCTGGGCTGCCAGACCGGTCCGGGGCGCCCCTGGGAGAGCGGGCTGGTGCTGCTGGCGCTGGCGGCGCTCTGGGCCCTGCGGCGGGGCGCGCGGTGAGGCGCCTCGCCGGGGTGGCGCTGCTCGCGCTGCTCGCCGGGGCCTGCGCGCCGGGGCTGCCCGCAGGCAGCTACGGCGCGCA
>CAUJGC010000011.1 GCA_963169075.1 Myxococcota bacterium | reverse complement strand
CCGCCGCTGGGACGGGTGGGGAGCGCAGCTGGCGAGCGCAGCTGGCGAGCGCAGCGAGCACATGGCGAGCGAGCGCAGCGAGGGAGGTCGGTGTCCCCCCGTCACGGGGGGGACCGGGCCCGTTCCGCCGACGAAGCGCAGCGCAGTCGGCGGTTACGGGGCCGGGGGGGTTACGGGGCCGGGGGGGTGCCGCGTGCGGTCATGCAAGAAAAAGAAATGACCCGAAGCGACTGCTCACCTGGATGATCTGTGGGGCCTTGTGTGGCTTTCGCCGGCCTTGAGATCGGTGAGCCCGGAGTTGACCAGCTCCGGAGCTTCGGGTCATCGGTGACGAAGTGGGATCCTCCCAAGTTCGTCTGAGGTCCTCAGGGGCCGTGAACCTTGTGGGGTTCCCCCGAGACGCCAGACGCAGCCGAAGGAGCTAGCTTCGGTGTGCTGCGTGGTCCGCTGCGTTTCCGGAGCGGCGCGCAGATGGGTTCAGGATCAGATCCAAAGACGCCCTCAGGAGGTCGTCACCTCACGGGTCCACTGGGGTTGGTACACGCGATCACCTCCTTATAACTAGGCGTGTCTCTCCGCGGCGGCATCCCACTGCCGCCTCGCTCACCGGGTCGCGCCTGTTCAACCTCGGCGGGGGTTGTGCCTTGAGCACCTGACGAGGCCGGGGTCGAGGAGTCGACCTGGGGAGCCTCGTGAGGTGAGCCGCACACGCGGCTGGGCACGCGCACAGCTGTGTGGGCTGTACGCACGTTGGAGGTGTGAGGGGTGGTAACTCTGCTTCAGCCCACCTCACATCCAGCGCAAGCTCAAGGTTAACAACGGGGTGTTTCGGCGCAAGGGGTGGCCCTCAACTTTTTTATCGACGCCGTGTTTACCGGGCTCCGGCGCCCAGCCCGGCCAGGGCTTCGAGGGGTCGGAGCGGGAATCGGTCGGCAGCGCGGAGGAGGGGGTGTCCTTCGGGGAGGCGCGTGGGGAGGGCGCGGTCGAGGGTGTTGCGTGCGGCCACGAGGGTGAGGGCGCCGATCTCGAGGGCGGGGCAGTCGTTGGCGCAGAGGGTGGCGGCGACGCGCTGGAGGGTGGGGCGTTGGTGGTTGGGGATCGCGGCGAGGCGGGGCTGGGCGGCGAGGTCGGGGAGGAGGGCCTGGAGCGCGCGCTGGCGGAGGGGGTGGGGGGCGAGGGCGTGGAGGAGGCCCGGCGGGAGCGGGGTGGCGAAGGTGAGGCGGGCGCGGCGGAGGAGGAGCCAGGTGGGGCCTGCGGCGCGCCAGGCGCGGGCGCGCTGGGGGAGGGCGTCGAGGTCGAGGCCGGGGGTGCGGAGGAGGGCGTCGGCGTCGACGAGGTCGCGGAGGTCGTTGCGGTAGCCGTGCATGGCCTTGTGGAGGGCTATATAGATGAGATCATCGAGAGGATGGAGCTGATACAGCGGTAGGGTAGGGTGGGGGAGAGGGAGGGCGCGTCGCCAGAGGGCGCGGGTGTCGGGGGTGTGTCGTCCGGGGAAGGTGAGGGTGCGGTGGATCTCCAGCAGGGTGCGGGCGCCGTGCTGGTCGAGGTGGAAGCGCGCCTCGGGGCCGACGCCGGAGGTGAGGGGGGTAGGTCGGTCGCGTCGCCAGCCGGCCTGGGTGAGGGCGTCGTGGGCTCGCCCGAAGGCGTCGTCGTCGATGAGGACGTCCAGATCGTGCATGGCGCGGGCGGCGGGGTCGTCGGCCAGGGGGCCGAGGAGCCTGGCGAGGCCCTTGAGGGGCATGGCGCGGAGGCCCGCGTCGCAGAGGGCCTGGAGGGCGTGCTCGGCCGCGTCCAGGGCGAGGAGGTTGGTGAAGAGCGTCGCCTCGCGGGGGTGGAGGCGGGGGGAGGTGGGGGTGAGGTGTCCGTCGCGGAGGAGAGCGCCCAGGACCCCTGGCGCGGTGCCCAGGCGGGTCGCCTGGGCGAGGAGCGCGCCGAGGTCGAGCCCCTGAAGGGAGAGGCGCGGGGCGGGGCGTCGGCTCAGGGCGACGGCAGCGGCGTGGTGGGGATCAAGCATGGCAGCGCGCGGGAATGGGGGGGAGGAGGGGGGCGTTTGCGAAGACGTGGAGCGGTCTACGCGCAGGGAGCAGACCCGATGGAGAGTAGAGCGATGCGTAGGGCGGCGGCAAGGATCGTCGCGGCGTTGGCGGTGTCGGGGGCGTGCTGGGGCCTCGGGGCGCCCGCGGCGGCTCAGGAGGCGCCCTTCTGGGTGAACGGCGCGAGCCAGGGTGGTGATGGGCGCTCGTTCGCGGGGCTGGTCCAGCAGGTCGGGCCAGCGGTGGTGAGCCTGGAGGTGCGGCTCTCGGACGGGTCGCCCTTCCCGGGGCACCCGGGAGAGGGCCAGGGTCAGGGGAGCGGCTTCGTGATCACCACGGATGGCTACGCCCTCACCAACAACCACGTCATCGAGAAGGCGCAGGAGATCGTCGCGGTGCTGGGGGATGGGCGGCGCTTCTCGGCGCGGGTGGTGGGGGCTGATCCCAGCTCAGACGTGGCGCTGATCCAGCTCATGGGGGCGAGCGGGCTGCAGATCCTGCCGCTTGGAGACAGCGATCGTCTCCGTGTGGGGGATTGGGCGGTGGCGATCGGGAGCCCGCTGGGGCTTCAGTCTACGGTCACCGCCGGGATCGTGTCTGCGACGGGGCGCCGGAAGGTCAACCCCGGCCACCAGAAGCTCTACAGCAACTTCATCCAGACGGACGCGTCGATCAACCCGGGGAACTCGGGCGGGCCGCTCTTGAACACGGCGGGGGAGGTCATCGGGATCAACACGGCGATCAACCGGATGGGGCAGGGGATCGGGTTCGCGATCCCGATCAACATGGTCAAGACGATCCTGCCGCGGCTGCGTGCGGAGGGCTTCGTGCGTCGCTCCTGGATCGGGATCATGATCCAGGAGCTGGATCGGGATCTGGCGCGCTCGTTCGGGCTGGAGCAGGCCGCTGGGGCGCTGGTGACGGACGTGGTCACGGGCGGTCCCGGTGATCGCGCCGGGCTGCGCCCCGGCGATGTGATCCTGGCGCTGGACACCCACAAGATCGAGAACAGCGAGGATCTGCCCTGGCTCGCCAGCGTGGCGGGGGTCAAGCGGGAGGTCGTGCTGACCGTCTGGCGCGACGCCGCGCAGCGCAAGGTGCGCCTCCAGCTGGCGGAGATGCCTGGCGCGCCTGCAGCGCCGCCCGCCAACGCCGCGCCCGAGGTCCCGGCGAAGCGCGAGGGCTACGGGCTGGAGGTGAGGCCGCTGCCCCGCGAGGGCCGCGACGATCCCGGCGGGGTCGTCGTCATGCGGATCGCCTCCTGGAGCCCGGCGCACTCCAGCGGCCTCCTGCCGGGGGACGTGATCGTGGAGGTGGGGGGGAAGCCGGTGGTGGGGATGGACGACTTCCATAAGCTGCTCAAGGAACGCCCGCGAAGCGGCGTCCACCGCGTGAAGGTGCGCCGGGCGCGCTCGACCTGGTTCTTCGCCTTCCCGCAGGATTGACAAGACGGAGCGAGCGCGCCACCCTCCCTGCCGCACGGGCCTTCGGGCGTCCGGCGCAGCTTGAGGTCACAAGGAGGTGAGCAGCGTGGGCAGGGGTTCGCATCAAGAGAGATTCAAGGCGCGCGGCGTAGCCGCCGCGATCTTCCTCCTCCTCGGCGCGGCCGGGGCGGAGGCGTCGGCGGAGCTGCCCAGCGTGGCCCCCCTGCTCCAGCAGATCTACCCCGAAGCCGACGGGCTCGGCTTCATCGAGGTGCGCAACCCGTCAGACGCTCCGCTCGCGCTGGAGGACCTCTACCTGACGACGAGCGTCGATTATTGGCAGCTCGTGACCGGTGAGATCGCCGGGCTGGGGGCCGAGGAGCTGCTGCTGCGCTTCCCGGCGGAGGCCACGGTGCCCGCAAACGGGCGCTACATCATCCAGCTGGGCGACGATCCGGTCGCCTTTGAAGAGGCCTGGGGCGTCCTGCCGGACGCCATCATCGCCACCGCCGACGCGCAGGCCGCCCCTGCGATGCGCGCCCCGCTGAACGCGCCGCCCGAGGCGCCGTCCCTGGACCCCGCCGGAGGCGTGGTGATCCTCTTCGGCTGGGACGGGAGCAGCGACCGCGTCGTAGACGCCGATCTGGTGACCTGGGGGAGCGGCCCGACGGTGGACAAGAGCGCCGTGAGCGCCGACGGCCCCGACGCCGACGAAGAGGCGACCGCCTACGCCGCCGACACCGCCCCGGCGATGCAGCAGCCCGCCGCCGCGCTGGAGCGCGGCGAGGCCCTGACGCGGCGCGGCGACGAAGGGGCCGAGGCCCCTGGAGGCAACGGCCTCGACGGCTTCGATGAGACCAGCGAGCCCTGGAGCACCTCCTTCGCAGCGGCCTCGCCGCTCCTCATCGAGGCCGCCGTGGAGAGCGTCCACGTCGCGGGCCGGCTCACGCCGGGGCTCCGCGGCCCGGCGGTCGAGGGGCTGACGCTGCGCTTCATCAGCGCCGACGGCGAGCGCCTGGCGACGAGCGACGCGGCGGGCGCCTTCGCCCTGGATCTCCCCGCCAACACGGCCTTCTCGGTGGAGGTGGAGGGGCCGGGGATCTTGAGCGCCGCCTTCCCGCTGGACACAGGCGAGGTCGATCTGGAGGGGCTGGAGTGGAGCGTTGACGGGCGGTGGCTCGTGCAGGGCGCCGCGGTCGCCGGGGCGGGGGAGCCCGCCCTGGAGGGGCTCTCGCTCCGGGTGGAGGAGACAGGCGCCTCGGTGACGCTGGGGGCCGACGGCGCCTTCCTGCTGATTTTTGACGCGGCGGGGGAGTACACGCTGGTCCTGGACGGGCCGGGGGTGGTGGCGCTCCAGACGACGATCACGCTGGGGGAGGAGAACCTCACCGACCTCCGCCTGGAGGCGGTCGCCGGATGGGACGTGTCGGGGGTGCTCCTGGACGCGGCCTCGGGGGACCCCTTGAGCGACGGCGTGGTGGCGCTGGGCGAGCAGCGGGCCACGACCGACGCCGCAGGCGCCTTCCTCCTGAGCGATGTCCCGCCGGGCCTGGTCACCCTCACGGCGGAGGCCGCAGGCTACGAGGTGGTGGAGGTGGAGCTGGACGTGCAGAGCGACCTGACGTTGACGCTGGAGGCGCAGAGCGTCCTCACCTGGAGCCTCACCTTCCAGGTGAGCACCAGCGACGGCGGGAGCCCCGACGGCGCGATGATCCACCTCCGGGGCCTCTCCACGGGCGCGATGGAGGCGGGGCAGGTGGACGGCGAGAGCGTGACCTTCGCGTCGCTGCGCGCGGATAACTATGAGGTGCAGGTGAGCCTGGCGGGCTACCGCCCGCTGACCGTGCGCTCGGTGCCGCTGGGCGCTGACGCAGCGGTGTCGCTGGTGTTGGTGTCGGAGGACCGCCAGCCCTCGACCACGACCGAGGGCTCGTGCGCGGTGGCCTCGGGCGGGGCAGGGCAGGGCAGGGGGGCGGGCGGCGCGGCGGCGCTGGCCTTCGCGGGGCTCCTGGGCGCCGCGCTCCTGCGTCGCCGCTGAAGCTGGAGGAGCTGTCCATGTCGCGCCTCGCCTGGGCTACTGCCTTCTTGAGCCTCCTCGCTGCGGCCTGCGCAGGCGAGGTGACGGAGCTGGAGCTGGGCGAGCGGGCCGGGGAGCTGGATCGCTTCCGGGACGAGATCCAGCCGATCCTCCAGCACCCCGCGCCCAACGACGCGGCCCTCTCGCGGAACTGCGCCCAGGCGGGGTGCCACGCCGCCTTGATCGGCGGCCTCCAGATCGTCACGGACCCCACCGAGGACGAGCTGCGCGAGAACTTCCGCCTGGTGATGACGAAGGTGGACCCGGCGGACCCGGCGATGAGCATCCTCTTGACGGACCCGCTCTACGGCCCCTCGGGGGGGCCGGGGTTCCACGTCGCGCGCTCGTTCTCCGGCGAGGAGGACTGCTGCTACCAGCGGCTCCTGGCGTTCATCAGCGAGGCGGAGGCTCCCGCCTGCACCTGTCCCTGAAGAGGG
>CAUJGC010000010.1 GCA_963169075.1 Myxococcota bacterium | reverse complement strand
GCAACACCGGCACCACCTCATGTGATTTGATGCCTTTTCTACGGCGGGTTGCCTCCGGCGGCTGGGGGCGCGCCGCCCCCAGACCCCCATCTCTTATCCCAGGCGCTCCCGCACGGCGTCGAGGAAGGCCGCCATGAGGGGCTCGGGGGGGAGCTGCCCCGGCGGACCGCCAGCGGTCCACTCGGGGTGCCACTGGACGCCGGCGGCGAAGCCGGGGCCCTCCCAGCAGATGGCCTCGATGATGCCGTCTGCGGTGGAGGTGGCCTCCACCCGCATCCCGGGCGCCACGTCCTTGATCGCCTGGTGGTGGACCGAGTTCACCACCCCGCGCGCGGCCCCGCCGTACACCGACGCGAGCCAGGAGCCCTCGCGCAGGTCGATCTCGTGGAGGTTGGTGTCGTAGATCTCCCAGTCGCGGTGGACCAGCGCGCCGGGCACCTGGGTGGTGATGTCCTGATACATCGTCCCCCCCAGGGCCACGTTGAGGATCTGCGCGCCCCGGCACGAGCCCAGGATCGGGATCTCCCGCTCCATGCAGCGCCGGATGAGGGCGATCTCGTAGGCGTCGCGGGCGGGGTCCCCCGCCCACTCGGGGCGCAGGGGCTCCTCCCCATAGGAGCCCGGCGCCACGTCGGCCCCGCCCTGGAGGAGGAGGCCGTCCACCGTGTCCAGCCAGGCGTCCAGCGCAGGCGCCGCAGGCGGCGCCTCGCTGAGGAGGGGCAGCATGAAGACCGCTACCCCCGCCTGCATGGCCCACTCGGAGAAGCCCTGCTCCAGATAGAGCAGCGGCTTCCCCTTGAAGATCGGGCGCTTGGGGTCGCGGTGCATGATGCAGGCCGCGGCCCCCAGCCTCAGCAGCCGCCCGCCCATCAGAGGGCCGCCTGGAAGAGCGCCACGAAGTCCTCACGGCTCACCGGGCGCGGGTTGGACGGGTGGCAGACGTCGTTCACGGCGATCTCCACCAGCGCCTCCAGGTGCGACGCCTCGACCCCCGCCGCCGAGAGGCTGGCGGGGATGCCCAGGCGAGCGTTCAGCGCCTCCAGCCACGCGATGAAGTGCGCGGCGTCCGCGACCTCCAGGCCCGCCGCCTGGGCCATGAGCGCGAAGCGCTCGGGGGCCACCTCGGCGTTGAAGCGCATGCAGGCCGGCATCATGAGGGCGTTGGCCAGGCCGTGGTGCATGTCCACCACCGTCGAGAGCGCGTGGGCGCACGAGTGCGTCACCCCCAGCCCCTTCTGGAAGGCCGTCGCCCCCATCAGCGAGGCCAGGAGCATCTGCCCGCGGGCCTCCAGATCGCCGGGGTGCTCCACGCAGGCCGGCAGGTAGGCCGCCACCATGCGGATGCCCTGGAGGGCGATGCCGTCGGCCAGCGGGTGGAAGCCCCTGGCGAGGAAGGCCTCGACGTTGTGGGTCAGGGCGTCGATGCCGGTGGCCGCCGTGATGGCCGCCGGCAGGCCCACCGTCAGCTCCGGGTCCACCACCGCGACGTTGGGCAGCATCTTCGGGTCGAAGATGATCTTCTTCACATGGGTCACGTCGTCGCTGACCACCGAGGAGCGCCCCACCTCCGAGCCCGTCCCGGCGGTGGTGGGCACCGCCACGCACGGCGGCAGCGGGTTGTTGACCGGCAGCGCGTCGGGCTTGCCGTCCTCGTAGTCGAAGAGGTCGCCGGGGTGGGTCGCCATCAGGCCGATGACCTTCGCCACGTCCATCGCCGCGCCGCCGCCCAGGGCGACGATGCTGTCGGCGCCGTGGGCCTTGTACGCCTCGACCCCGGCGCTGACCTGGGACTTGACGGGGTTGCCCCAGACCTCGGTGAAGGTGCCCGCCTCCAGGCCCGCCGCCTGGAGGAGCCCGACGATCTCCCCGAAGAAGGGCAGCTGCGCCACCCCGCGATCCCCCACCACCAGCGGGCGCTTCGCCCCGAGCTGCTGGAGGCGGCCCGCGATCTCGCGCCGCGCCCCGACCCCGTACACCACCGCCGTCGGATAATTGTATCGATACAGGCTCATACCGTCATACACCTGGTCAAGACGCTCTCATGACACCGCCCCGCGCGCACCATCACGCGCGGGCTCCCTCATACCGCATCTGCCCTGGAGGGGCTAGATGATCTCCATGTAGCGCCGCCGCTCCCACTCGGTGACCACGGTCTGGTACTGGCGCCACTCCCACCGCCGCGTCGCCACGAAGTGATCCACGAACGCGTCCCCGAAGATCGCCCGCGCGGCCTTCGACTGATCCAGGCGATCAGCCGCCTCGCCCAGGTTCCGGGGCAGGCGCACCGCCCCCTCGACGGCGTACCCCGAGCCCACCACCGGCGCCTGCTCCAGCGGGAGCTGGCGCTGCACCCCGTAGAGCCCCGAGGCCAGCGCCGCCGCGATCCCCAGATACGGGTTCATGTCCGCCCCCGACACCCGCGTCTCCAGCCGCGTCGAGGCCGGGCTCCCCGGCAGCGCCCGCAGCGCGCAGGTCCGGTTGTCCACCGACCAGGTGACCTTCGTCGGCGCCCACATCCCTTCCACCAGCCGCTTGTAGCTGTTGATCGTGGGCGCGTAGAAGGCCAGAAACTCCGGCAGCAGCGCCAGCTGCCCCGCGATGTAGTGCCGGAAGGTCGCGCTCATCTTGTCCGGCGCCGCCGCGTCGTAGAAGAGGTTGTTCGACCCGCTGGCGTCCCAGAGCGACTGGTGCATGTGACCGCTGTTCCCCGGCAGCGACGCGTCCACCTTCGCCATGAACGTCGAGAGCACCCCGTGCTGGTAGCCGATCTCCTTCGCCCCCGTCTTGAAGAGCACCGCCCGGTCGGCGGCCTCCAGCGGATCGGCGTAGAGGATCGCCGCCTCGTAGACCCCCGGCCCGGTCTCCCGGTGCAGCCCCTCCACAGGCACCCCGAAGGCCTCCAGCTGATCCATCAGCGCCTGGAAGTAGGGCTGGTTCAGCGAGGTCCGCAGCACCGAGTAGCCAAACATCCCCGGCGACATCGGCTTCAGATCCCGGTAGCCCTTGGCGTGGGCGCTCTCGGGGGTCTCCTGGTAGTTGAACCACTCGAACTCCACCCCGAACGTCGCCTTGTAGCCCGCCGCCGCCTGATTGATCACCCGCTTGAGGGCCTGACGCGGGCACACCGCCAGCGGCGCGCCGGACGCGTCCACGAAGTCCGCCAGGAAGAACGGCACGTTGTCATCCCACGGCACCTCCCGGTACGTCCCCAGATCCACCTGCGCCTGCGCGTCGGGGTAGCCGCTCTGCCACCCCGTGAACGCCGCGTTGTCGTAGCAGACGTCGTTGCAGTCCCAGCCAAAGACCACGTCGCAGAACCCGAAGCCCCCCTCCGCGATGGAGAGGAACTTCTTCTTCCGCACATACTTACCCCGGAGCACCCCGTCGATGTCTGCGATCGCCAGCTTCACCCGGTTGCTCGACCCGCTCCGCACCGCCTCGATGATCTCTGCTGCGCTCCGGCTCATCCTCGACCTCCCTGCGTGGCGGCGCCTGCCGCGTCGTTGGGCTCCACCCTAGCATAAGAGGCCACCTCGTCTGGAGAAAATGGGGGTCTGGGGGCGGCTCGCCCCCACCCCCCCGGGGGACCCCCCAGAAAAAAAACACAAAAAAAAGGATTGGGTGGGGGGGGTTTTTTT
>CAUJGC010000009.1 GCA_963169075.1 Myxococcota bacterium | reverse complement strand
GGAGGCTCCAGTGTGCCTGGGCCTGCCTGTCCTCCGTGAGGGACATCATGACAGACGCGACAAACCACGCCGAGGATCGCTCCCTCCAAGGAGCGCGTCAACGAGCTTCAGGGCTGCCACGGCGCCTGAGACGCCGCGCCTGGATCGCAGCATCCACGCCGCTCCCGACCGCTGCCCGCGGGCGCTCCTCCGCGACGATCAGCTCCCACTCCTGCGTGTCCAGCGCGGCCACCGCGCGCTCCACGGAGATCTGCACCTGGCCGGCGGCCGAGGTTGGCGCCCCCGTCGCCGGATCGACCGGCTGGTGCCCCAGGAGCAGGAGCGTCCCGCCCTCCGCCACGCCCTCCCCCATCCGGCGCACCATCGCCTCCACCGACCCCGCGACGTGGACGTAGAGGCAGGACACGAGGTCGAAGCGCGCCGCCTGCGGCGCCCAGACCCCAAGATCCCCCTCCACCCAGGTGATGCGCGCCGCGACCTCCGCCCCCAGCGCCTCAGCCATCGCGCGGCCCTGCGCCAGCGCGCTCGCAGCGAAGTCCACCGCCGTCACCTCCCACCCCTGCGCTGCGAGCCAGAGCGCCTCCGCGCCGTGGCCGCACCCCGCGTCGAGCGCGCGCCCCGGCTTCAGCGCCGCCGCCGTCTCGCGGAGCCACGCGTTCGGCTGGCGCCGCGCGACCTTCTCGCCCTGCTCACGCAGCATCTTCGACCAGACCCGCTCCCAGAAGTCCTGATCATAGCTCACCTTCGGCTCTCCTTGTCGTGGGCAGGGCTCGACGCCCCGCGGCGTGTCTATCTTTATGTATCGACCTTTAGCCCAAGATCTCGCGATCTGCGCCGCTCCGCGGCGCGAGCCCGCTTTGGCGCGGCTCGCGCCGTCTGGCACGCCGCCTGCTCTACCTGTCCACGTCGCCGGGAGGTACCCGGGCGGCGCTCAAGTCAGCTCAGGAGCAGGCGATGTTCCACGTGAAACGAAAACGGTTGGCCCCCTCGCGCAGCGTCACGGACCTGTAGCCAACCGGTACGGCAGCGGATTTTTAATCCGTTCTATGTGGGTTCAAATCCCACCAGGTCCCCCATCCGCACCTACCTCCCTGGACCGGAGGCCGATCGGTGAGGCAAGGGACTCTTAATCCCTACGCAGTGGGTTCGAATCCCACCTGGTCCTCTCAGCGCGCCCAGCGCGCGATCATGGGTATATCGTTCAGCGGCCAGGACCCAGGATTGTCGATCCTGTGAGGAGGGTTCGATTCCCTCTATACCCGTGCGGCGTGGAGAAGTGGTCATCTCGCCAGGCTCATACCCTGGTATCGCAGGTTCAAATCCTGCCGCCGCTACCTTTCGGGACGATGGCTTAATTGGAAAAGCACCGACCTTGCAAGTCGGTTCATGTCGGTTCGAGTCCGACTCGTTCCACTCGCAGACCCGCAGGTCTGCCCTTCCGAGGTAGCTCAACGGTTGAGCACCTGGCTGTTAACCAGGGGGCTGTGGGTTCAAGTCCCACCCTCGGAGCTGAAAGATCCAGATCACCGGTGATCTGGATCTTTTTGCATTTAATTTGATTTATTTTTAATCAAAAACTACATCTCTACGCTCAGGGCGTCGATGTCAGCGCTGCTGCGCCTGAGGCGCAGCGCCTCCGGGCTTGATGTGATGGACCAGGAGGATCAGCTCCTCCTCTCCATCCGGCTCGACGGCGTGCGGCGTGTTGGGCGCCAGCGCGACCATGTGCCCCGGATCGAGCCGCACCCGCTCGCCGCCGGCGAGCACCAGGTCACCGCTCCCCGAGAGCGCCACGATCGTCACCTCCATCGGCGCGGCGTGCTCGGGGAGCGCCGTGCCGCCTCGGAGCGTGATGGTCGCCAGCTTGAGGCGGGGGGTCTCCAGCACCTTCGCGACGTCCTTGCCCGGGCCTGCGGCGCCGGGCGTCGGGAGCGCGATCCCCTGGGACGCGGGCTGGGGTGGCGTTGGGGGCGCCTGTTGAGCGGGCGCCACGTCCGCGGCGGGGGGGCTTGTGGCGCAGGCCCCGGCGGCGAGCGCCAGGAGGGCGAAGAGGAGAGGCGAGGCGAGGTGACGCATGGTGCGCTCCAGATGTTTTGAGTCGGTTGAGGCGCGCGGCGCGGGCCGGGCGGTGGCGGGATGGCTCAGGGACAGGCGCCCTGCTCCCCGGCCAGGATGGTCGCGTATTCGTCTTCCGTGATGTACTGGACGGCGTAGCTCAGGCCGCGCTGGTCGAGCTGACGCGAGAACGCCCGCATGTGGTTGTGGGAGCCGCACTTCAGCGATTGATACACCGCGAGCACGTCGGCCTCCTCGGTGCGGGCCTCCAGATCACCGATGTCCTGGATGTCCAGCTCTTCGATCATCGCGCCGACCTTCAGCGCCTCCCCCTCGGAGCGCAGCCCCTGCTCCACCAGCGTCTCGTAGAGCCCGCGCAGCACCTCGTCCTGGAAGACCCCGACGGTGTCGTCCGACACGGGGTCCTCGATCCCGCGGGTCGCCAGCAGCGCCTTCACCGTGTCCGTGTGCTGCTGCTCCGAGCGCGCGATGTTCTCGAACACCCGGAGCCCCCAGGCCTCGCCCAGGCGCAGGTACACGTCCCGCGCCAGCTTCTCCTCCTCGCGGAGATACCGGAGGTCCGCCGCCAGCCCCTCGGAGGTCTCCTCCGGCGTCTCCGCCTCCTCGCCGCCCGTCTTGCCGGACTCCAGCCCGCTGGAGGTCCCGGCGTCCGCCCCCACGCCGGTGCACCCCGACACCAGCCCCATCGCCACGAACGCGCTGATCATCCACCCTGTGAGCGTCTTCATGTCTCCACCTTCTTGAGATGCAAGCACTTGCTTGCATCTCAAAAGCTAAGTCGCGCGCCGCCGATGGCAAGCGAAAAGTGCGTGCGTCGCGGTGCGGTCGTGTCTAAGCTGGGCCTGGGCACCGCGGCGGTGCCGCGGAAGGAGCACAGCGCGATGGCAGACCACTACCAACCGACCACCATACGTCGTCGGCAGATCGCTGAGGCGGCCCTGGCGGTGATCGCCGAGGGCGGGCTGGGAGCGTTCACGACGCGGGCGATCGCTGCCCGGCTGGAGATCACGGACGGGACGATCTTCCGTCACTTCGCCAACAAGCAGGAGATCGTGCAGGCGGCGATGGAGCGCCTGGAGGAAGAGCTCTTCATCCCGCTGGAGCCCGGCGAGGATGGGTGGAGCGCGCTGGAGTCGCTGTTCAGGCGTCGGGCGCGGCTGCTCGGCGGCCCGGAGGCGATCGGGAGGCTGGTGTTCTCCGAGCAGCTCGTGCACGCCGGAGGGGAGGCGGGGCTGGAGAAGTTCCGGGCGTGGCGGCGACGCACGCAGCACCTCGTGGAGTCGCAGCTGGACGCGCTGCGCGCGTCCGGTCGGGCGCGCAGCGATCTGCCGCTGGCCACGATGGTGCGCTTGTTCCTGGGGACGATGATCACGTTCTCGAACGAGCGCGTCGCGTTCGGCGGGCCGCTCGAAGACCTGGACGCGAAGATCGACGCGGCCTGGGCGGGCCTGAGGGTGGTCCTGAGCGCGCCCGAGGCTTCATAACCCCAAGACAACAAAACAGCCCCACCATAACACAGAGGTATGGAAGCCTTGACGCCGGGGCTTGTCTGCTCGTCTCGCTCGGGTTATAACCGCCGCTACGCGAGCAGAGGCGAGCGGTTGTCATTCTTGATAAGCCATGAAAAGAGAGCGCGGCGATGGGTGAGCTGACGAAGAAGACCTTTCGCGACGACGTAGACTACGCGTGCGACCGGCGGCTGGCGCTGGAGCTGGGCAAGGGGGACGCGCGCTGGCACCAGCCGCTGCGGGAGATCGCAGGGCCGCCGGTGGAGCTGGTGGCGCGGCGGGCTCGGGGGGCGGAGCCGGGGAAGCGCTACGAGCAGGCGATCTATGATCGGCTGCGGCACGACCCCCACGCGATCTACCAGAGCGCGGAGGGGCGGATCGTGCAGACGCTCTTGAGCGCCGGGCGGCTGCGGGAGCTGGCGGCGCAGGCGCGCGAGCGCCAGGGGGCGCTCCTGCTGGAGCACGAGTGGGCGGTGTCGGAGGGGTTTGTCCGGGCGGTCTTCGGGCTGGGGGAGGAGGCGCCGGTGCCGGTGCTCAAGCGCCCGGAGACGATGCGCCCGGATCTGATCCTGCTGGTGCCCTACGCGGACGGCGCGGCGCCGCGGGAGGCGCTGCGGAGCGACGGGGCCGTGGTGTGGGCGCCTGCGATGCGGCGGGTGGGGGTGCAGCTCATCGACATCAAGCATGTGCATGAGCAGAGCGTGGGGCGGGCGCACTTCATGGAGCTGCTGGTCTACGCGCACGCGCTGGCCCGCTTCCTGGAGGAGCAGGGGCTGGACGACGCGCTCTTCGTGGAGGTGGCGGGGCACGGCATCCTGCCCAACCTGGAGTCGGTGGAGGTGGCGGGGCTGGAGTGGGGGAACCTGCGGCGCGGGGTGATCCCGATGGTGTGGCGGGACGTGGCGCACCTCTACGCCCGGACCTGCGCGCGGATCCGGGCGCTCCACGCCGCGGCGCCGCGCCCCATCGAGGCGGCCGAGCCCCACATCCAGCCGAGCTGCGGGCGGTGCGGCTATGTGAACGACTGCGTGGCGACGCTGGGGTGTACGCCGGGGCGGGCGCCGGCGACGTGGGATCTGCGCCTCCTGCCGCTGACGTCGCGCTCGGTGGCGGAGCAGCTGCGGGCGCGGGGGCTGGCGACGGTGGGGGACGTGGTGGCGCAGGCGGACGCGCTGGCGCCAGGCGAGGTGCCGGAGCCGCTCTTCGCGGAGCTGCCGACGCTGCGGCTGAAGGGGGCGGCGCTGGCCGCGGGGGCGCCGCTGCCGCCGCGCGCCGAGCACACGGGGGGGCAGGAGCACAGGACGCTGGCGATCCCGCGCTTGTCGCAGCTCAACCTCTTTTTTGCGCTGGAGACAGACCCGAGCACGGAGCGGGTCTTCGCGGCGGGGATGCTCTTTGTGGCGCGGGCGGGGGAGCGGATCGTGTGGCAGCCGGTCTTTGTCCGGCTGCTGGAGGCGCTGCGGGCGCAGGTGGGATCGCGGCGCCGGGGTGTGGAGGTGGCGCCGCTGCGGGCGGCGCTGGACGCGGACTACCTGGCGACGAGCCCCGGCGCGCAGCCCCCCGAGGAGGCGCTGGTGGAGCTGGTCGAGGCGCTGCGCGGGCTCCAGGCCGACGCGGAGGTCACGATCCTGCTGCCTGGCGAGACGCCGGCCTACGGGGGGGCGTCCTCGGAGCTGGCGGAGCTGCGGGTGCAGTGGAGCAACCTGAACAACGGCCTGAGCCTGGAGGATGAGCAGGCGTTGGCGGCAGATCTGATCCAGCAGCTGGATCGGATCATCGCGCTGGCGACGCACCTGGAGGGGCTGGTGGGGGTGATGCTCGCGGGTGAGGACGGGGAGCGCTTCGCGGCGGGGCCGGACTTCGCGGGCTTCTATTGGTCTTCGGAGCAGGTGCAGCACGGGAAGGCGTTGATGGAGCGGCACCTGCGGGGGATGCTCCACGAGGAGGCGCTGCGTGCGCCCTTCCTGCGGATCGTGCAGTGGCTCGCGCCGCTGGAGTCGGCGGTGGAGCGCTTTGAGGTCAGGAAGAAGCTCTTTGATCTCAGGGACTTCGTGGAGTCTACCATCGGGCTTCCAGGCGAGGTGATCAACTACGCGTGGCACAGCGTGTACCGTCGGCTGCGGGAGCATCAGGGGCTGCACGCGGAGCGGATCGACCCGGTCTTCTGGGCGCCACACTTCAACTACATGGACTTCATGCCGTGGTACGAGATGCTGGACGAGCTGAACGTGCGCAAGCGGGCGGGGCTCCAGAGCCGGCTGCTGGAGCAGCTGGACCTCAAGGTGAGGTCGTTGGCGCGGATCCTGGGGGCGGCGCGCTCGATCAACCGGCACCACATCGCGGAGACGCGGCGGCGCCCGGTGCGCTCCAGCGTCTTGAAGGCGCCGCGGGCGCCGGAGGGCTACCATGCGCTGGCGCGGGCCTGGGCGCTCTATGCGAGCCTCTCGCACGCCGCGCAGGGGTTGGAGGCGGAGCACATCCGCACGACCTTCCCGGCGTGGAGCATCAACCGCCTGCGGGCGGCGGAGGTGAGCGCGCTGGCGGTGGCGGCGGACGGGGTGATCACCTTCACGCTGGCGGGGCTCTCGGCGCATGTGAAGGTCAGCGAGGGCGACACGGTGCTCTTGATCCCGGCGCAGCTGCGGGATCGGAGCCCCCAGCCGAGCTGGGAGGCGCGCCTGACGTCGATGCGGTGGGACGGCGCGGAGCGGTGTTGGCGTTGCGAGGCGCGCTCGGGGTCGCTGTGGCGTGTGCCGCACCTGCTCCTGGAGCGGGCCGAGGACGGGATGCCGCGCTATGTGCCTGATGATACGTGGTTTGTCTACCCGGCGCAGCTGGACGACTACTGGTCGAGGCGGCTGGGGGATGTGCTGTCGCGGCACCACCTGGGGGACTCGTGGCTTGGGGAGCGGCTGGCCTTCCTCCATCGCTTGAGCAGCGCCCAGGCGGTGGAGCCGCTGCCTGCGGCGCCCTTCGCGGCGCCTGAGGTCTACGCCTTCGCGCCGGGGGCGCTCCCGGCGGGCGCGCCGCTGCCGGGGCCGCTCCAGACGCCCACCTCCCCGCCGCCGGACCCTTCGCAGCGGGCGGCGATCCTGACGGCGCTGGGGCGGACGCTGACCTGCCTCCAGGGGCCGCCGGGCACGGGGAAGTCGGCCACCATCGCGGCGCTGATCGACGAGTTCCTGCTGCGCCACGCGGCGTCGGGGCGCGGCCCGGCCCGCGTGTTGGTGACGGCCTTCTCCTACCAGGCGATGCAGGTGGTGCTGCGCAAGGTGCTGGCGTCGCGGGACGCGAGCGGGGCGCCGACGACCGCGGCGCGGACGCGCTGCCTCTTCATGCGCTCGACGGGGCGCGAGCCGGTGGAGGGTCCGCCGGGGGCTCGCCTGAGCGATCTGGTCTTCAGCGGGTCGCAGCTCCTCATCGACGGGGCCCCGATGGAGCGTCGGGGCGGGCGGCGGCTGGACGATCATCACGTGCCGGAGCCCTTCATCCTCTTCGCCAACGCCCACAGCCTGGTCAAGCTGGGCGCGCCGAGCAAGGCGAAGCGTCAGGAGTATGAGCACCTCTCCAACGGCTTTGGCTTCGATCTCATCATCATCGACGAGGCGTCGCAGCTCCCGATGGATCAGGCGTTGGCGGCGCTGAACCTGGTGAAGCCGGGGGCGTTCACGGGTAGGTTGATCACCGATCAACCTGTTGATCAACCCATCCACGCATTCAACATATTGGAGACGTTGACGCTGGAGGCGCCGGGGTCGGCGCTGACGCAGGTGGTGGTGGTGGGGGATCAGCACCAGCTCCCGCCGGTCCAGCCGGTCAAGCCGCCGGAGCGGCTGCGGCCGTTCCTGTCGAGCGTGTTCGCCTCGTTGCTGGAGGTGCACGCGCTGCCGGTGACGCCGCTTCAGGTCAACTACCGCTCCCACCCGACGCTGGTGGAGTACACGCAGGAGCTGGGGCTCTACCGCGACCTGCGCCCGCACCACACGGCGAGCGCGCTGCCAGCGTTGCCGCCGCCGCCGGAGGTGGAGGGTCCGGGCTGGCTCCGGGAGATCCTGGCTCCGGAGCGGGTGGTCTCGGCGGTCTTGCTGGAGGAGCGCTTCAACACGGCGCTCTCGACGCGGGAGGCGGAGGTGACGGCGCGGCTGGCGGTCGCCTTCCTGCGCCAGCTGGCGCCGGGGGATGCGGCGGCGGAGCGTCGCTTCTGGGCCGAGGAGCTGGGGGTCGTCTCGCCGCACAACGCCCAGGGGAACCTGATCATCCGCCGCATCCAGCGGCTCCTGACGGAGGGCGCGGTGGGGCGGCTCACCCGCCTGGAGGACGCGGCGCTGGAGGAGGCGCTGCGGTCGACGATCTACAGCGTGGAGAAGTTCCAGGGCTCGGATCGGACCTTCATCATCGCCTCGTTCGGTGTCTCGGCGCGGGATCAGCTCCAGGCGGAGGAGGCGTTCATCTACGACCTCAACCGCTTCAACGTGCTGACATCACGAGCAAAGCAGAAGATGCTCCTGATCTGTAGCCGGGCTTTTCTGGACTACACGCCGCGGGACCGGGACGTGATGGCGCACGCCGCGCGCATCCGCGACTACGCCCTGACCTTCTGCGATCAGGGGCGCGTCGAGGCGGGGCTGGAGCCCGGCGAGCGGGTGGAGGTGCGGTGGCGGGGGTGATCAGCCCAACTCGACGCGGACGTTGCGGACGATCCGGGCGAGGGCGCGCATGATCTCGTCGGTGGTGTCGGCGGTGATGATGACGGAGCCCTCGCCTTCGTAGCCGGAGGCGCGGGGCTGGCCGGGGCGCGGGGGGTTGACCTCCGCGACGACGGAGGCGAGGTCGCGGAGGATGGGGTCGAGGTTGTGGACCGCGACGACGCGCTCCCCGTGGCCCTGGCCGCGGAGGAAGGCGGTGCCTGCGGCGCGCTGGCGCGTGGGGGGGGTGAAGGTGTCCAGGGCCATGAGGCGCACCCAGGCCTGGATCATGTCGGTGCGGAAGGCCAGGCTCATGAGGGGCATGATGTTGACGCCAGGGGGGCGGGCGCCGACCTCGTTGACGGCGACGCGGCCATCGGGGCGCTTGAACCACTCCATGTGGGAGAGGCCGGTGTGGATGCCGAGGGCGTCGAGGGCGGCGTGGTTGGTCGGCCCGAACAAGGCGAGGTTGTCCTCTTCGCGGGGGAGGACGACGCAGTACTGGATCCAGGGCGTCTCCATGACCTCCAGCGGGCCGGGGATGTAGTGGGTGGAGCTGGACCAGACGTGGCGCCCCTGGACGGTGACCGTCTCGAAGCTGAACTCGTCGCCGGTGAGGAACTCCTCGACCTGGACGGGCTGGCTGGGTGTGAGGTGGAGGCGAGGGAGGAGGGCGTCGAGGTCGTCCTGGGTGCGGACCCGGTGGGTGGCGCGGGTGCCGAGGCCGTCCACCGGCTTGATGATCACGGGGAGTCCGACCTCGCGGACGAAGGCGCGGACGTCGTCGGGGGAGGTGGCGCGGAGGTAGCGGGCGCAGGGGACCTCGGCGGCGCGGAGCGCGGCCTTCATCGCGGACTTGTCGCGGAAGCGGCGGGTAGTGGCGGCGTCCATGCCCTCGATCTGGAGGGCGTCGCGGACCTCCGCGATGGGGAGCTGGAGCTGCTCCAGGGCGCCCAGGATGCGGTCGATGGGGCCGAGGCGCGCGGCGAGGCGGCGGGCGGCGGCGGTGAGGTGCTCGACGCTGCTGATGTCCTGCGCGCGCTCCAGGCCGGCGAGCCGGGCGCGGAGCCCGGCGGGGAAGCGCTCCGGCGGGTCGGCGGAGATGGCCGCCGGGGTGACGCCGTCCAGGTTGCAGAGCGCCTCCAGGTAGCGGAGGGTGTTGGCGGTGGCGTAGGGGGCGACGAAGACGACGTGGCGCATGGAGCCTCCGGGTAGGGGTGCCTGTCTGTCGCACCATAAACCTGCGCCGAGGCGCCGTCCAGTGACGCAGCGCGTCATCCTGCAAAATCAGATCGCTCGGGCGGGCGCTGCGTTGGAGCCCAGGTTGACCCGCGCCGCGCTGCGGCGCCCCTGCCTGGAGCCCCCCCCTATGAGACACCTCGCCGCGACCCTGATCCTGACCGCGCTGACCGTCCTCGCTGCCCCCGCCTGGGCCCAGTCTCCCGAGCCGGAGGTGGGCGTGGAGGCCCCCGCCGCGCCCGCCGAGGCCCCCGCTGCCGTGACCCGCTACGATTATGGTGAGGATGAGGTCACCGGGGAGCTGGGCAAGCCCGTCATCTCCGCCGTCGCGGGGGAGCTGCACGCGCGCCTGCCGGGCCTCAAGCTGGTGCGGACCTCCTTTCAGGAGGCCCTGATCGCGTCGGCTGAAGAGCTCTGAAGAGAGAGGGGCTCGCAACCCCCTCGGCGCCGTAACCGCCGATATCGCTTCGCTCATCGGCGGAACGGCGCCGGCTCCCCCCGTGACGGGGAGCACCGACATGATCCTCGCTCGCCTGTGGCTCGCTCGCCTCGCTGCGCTCGCTCGCCACCGACGGGACGTCGCTGACGCTCCCCGCTCCCTCCGGTCGCCCGCAGCCTGAGGGCCGCGCAGACAGGCCGTCGACCGCGTCCTGGCCGATCTCGGCGGTGCCCCCCTACCCTTGGGGGGGCCGGGGCCGTTCGTCCGGGCTTTGCCCGGACGTTACGGCGCCGGGGGGGTCTCCTCCTCGATGCCGAGGAGATCGGTGGCGCTCTTCTTGGCGAAGTCGAAGGCGCCGGAGACAAAGAAGAGGACGCGGAGCTGCTCGCGATCCACCCGAAGGAAGGTGGGATCTCCGAGGAGATCCCCGATGTCCTGCACCACCACATCATGCCCCTGGCCCCACTGGACCTCCGCCCCGAGGTTGATGGAGCGATCGTCCCCCACGAAGCCGCCGCTGAGGGTCGCGCCGTAGAGGTGGACCTGCGGCGCGTAGAGCGCCGTGGGGCGGTCCGGGATGTCTGGCGCCGCCGAGCGGTTGGTGAAGAGCCCCGCGCGGAGCGGCCAGCGCGGCGAAGGCCGGTACTCCAGCCCAAGCGCCGCGTTGGGGGTGAGCTGCGAGCGCTGCGGGATGAGGAGCTGCGCGTCCACGTTGAAGTCCCGCCGGGTGGCCGCGTCCAGCCGGAGGCGCTCGTAGCTGTTGGGGAGGGCCAGCGAGAGATCCGCAGCGAGGAGGAGGTTCGGGCGCGGCTGCCAGGCCACGCCCGTGCGGCAGTTGACCGGGTAGGCGGTGGTGGTCTCGACGCCGTCCTGGACCTCGTTGAGGAGGATCGGGGGCAGCTCGGGGTCCTCCGGGTCCCCCGAGGAGGTGATCCCGAAGCTCACCCGGCCCTCGCCGTGGAGCCGCACCGAGGGCGTGGTGCAGGCCAGGCCGAGGGAGAGGGCGGCCTGCGGGCGCCAGATCGCGCCGAGCCTCGCGAGGAGCGCGCCGTCCGAGAGGGTGGAGGCGTTGGTGGCGACGAGGAAGAGATCGGAGGAGGCGGTGGAGAGGACCTCGGTGCGCTGCTGGCTGCGGCGCTCGTCGCGGCGGGCGTAGAGGAGGCTGGCGCCGACGGAGAGGTCCGGGCGGGCGCGCCAGGCCCAGGAGCCGCCGATGAAGATGATGTTGTCGTCCAGGCTGCGGGTGGAGGCGTACTGGATCTGCTGGAAGGGCGCCACGTCCAGCGGGGTCGTGATGGAGGAGGCGAAGCCCTCGACGGTGTGATCGACCAGGAAGGTGGAGAAGGCGAAGACGTGCTGGTCCTCGTCCCCGAAGGCCTTGGTGATCACAGAGCTGGAGGGGAGCGCGACGAAGGCGTCCGACGCCTCGTCCTGCGGGGCGAACCAGCCCCCCGCGCGGAAGCTGCGGCGGAGGTTGCGCTGGTCGAGGCCGTAGAACTGGAGCGCCCCCGAGAAGATGGCGCCCTCCAGCATCGCCAGGCCGGCCGGGTTGTACCAGGAGGCCTCGGGCTCGCCGGGGAGGGCGACGACCGCGCCACCCATGCCGAGGGCGCGCTGGCCGTAGCGGAAGGTCTCGAAGTGCAGCTCATCCGCCGCCGCAGGCGCGGTGATCAGGAGCGTCAACGCCGCCAGGGAGAGGAAGGTTCGTCGCATGGTGCCTCCGCTGCTGCTTCAACCGGCCCACACTCTAGCGCCGTTGGCGCGCAGCGTCCAGCCCCCCTGAACGGGCTTGACGCCGAGATGATGTTCAGGCAGGCTCATGCGGTCGGATCAGGGTGTCGCATCCGATGATGCGACGTCGCAACATGTAACGAGACATCGAGAGGTAGGCGTGACGACACGAGCGATGCGTTTTCTGGAGGCGTCCGGGCGTCCTGTGGACCTGGCTTTTGCGCGGTGGTCGCGCGGGGAGGGGGCGGCTGGGGCGGTGCTGGAGGCGCTGGACGCCTACCAGCGCCCGGACGGCGGTTACGGCGGCGGGCTGGAGCCCGACGCGCAGCTGGGCGACGCGTCGGCGCTGGCGACGACGGTGGCGTTGCAGCACATGGCGGCGCTTGGGGTGGGGGCCGAGGAGCCGCGCCTGGGGCGCGCGATGTCGTACCTGACCGAGACCTGGGAGCCCCGGCTCAGGAGCTGGCCGCTGGTGCCGCCCCAGATCGACGACGCGCCCCACGCGCCGTGGTGGAGCCGCGGCGAGGACTTCGAGGCGAAGTGGCGGAGCTTTCAGGGCAACCCCAAGCCCGAGATCGCGGGTTACCTGCTGCGCTGGCCGACGCTGGCCCCTGCGGGGCTGGCGGGGCTGGCGGAGGAGACGATCGCGTGGCTGGAGGGCTGGGAAGGCGAGGTGGAGCAGCACGATCTGCTCTGCTTTGTGCGCCTCCTGGAGACGCCTCAGCTGGAGGGCGGGCTGCGGGCGCGGCTCCAGGCGCGGCTGGAGGCCGCGGTGGAGGCGCAGGTCGGGCGGAGCGCGGAGGCGTGGAGCCGCTACGGGCTCCAGCCGCTCGATCTGGCGGAGCGGCCGGAGTCGCCGCTGGCGGCGCAGGTCAAGCCCTGGATCGAGGAGAACCTGCGCTGGGTGTTGGCGCAGCAGGAGGAGGACGGGGCGTGGTCGCCGGCCTGGTCATGGTTCGGCCTCTACGATGAGGCCTGGCCGACGGCGCGCGCGGCGTGGCGGAGCGCGCTGACGTGCCGCAACCTGCGGCGGCTGGCGGCCTGGGGGGTGGAGGGGGCTTAGCGGAGGCTCACGAGGCGCCCTCGGCGGGGGGGACGAGGAGGTTGATCAGATCGCGGAGGGTGTGATCGGCCTCGACGGGGTGCCTCAAGGGCTGCTCGGCGTGGATGATGTAGCGGTTGCGGCGCCCTGCGCGCTGGACGGAGAGGAAGCCGCCTTCGGAGAGCTCGGAGACGATCCGCTGCACCGCGCGCTCGGTGATCCCGACGCGCGCCGCGACATCGCGCAGGCGTAGCTCGGGGTCCTGGGCGAGCACAAAGATGACGTGGGCGTGGTTGCTGAAGAAGGTCCACTCGCTCATGGAGCACCATTGACGAAAGCAAAGTCGCGCATTAGAGTTCGTTGTTCAAGGGCGCAGGTCGCGCCTCGTCAACGGGTGGAGGATGCGTGATGAGTGAGTCTCAAGACAAGATCTGTGTAGCGCGCGGAGACGGAATCGGTCCCGAGATCATGGAGGCGACGCTGCGGGTGCTGGAGTCCGCAGGCGCGAAGCTGGACGTGCGCGAGATCCAGGTCGGCGCAGAGGTGTACCGCCGGGGCGTGACCTCGGGGATTGACGAGGACTCCTGGGGGGTGCTCATGGAGCGCCCCGTGCTGTTGAAAGGCCCGATCACCACGCCGCAGGGCGGTGGGGTGAAGTCGCTGAACGTGACGCTGCGCAAGGCGCTGGGCCTCTTCGCGAACGTGCGCCCGTGTCAGTCGTGGGCTCCCTTTGTCCGCACCGCCCACCCCGAGATGGATCTGGTGATCGTGCGCGAGAACGAAGAGGACCTCTACGCCGGGATCGAGCACCGTCAGACGGCTGAGGTGACGCAGTGCTTGAAGCTGATCACGCAGCCGGGGTCGGAGCGGGTCATCCGCTACGCCTTCGCGTGGGCGCGGCTCCACGGGCGCAAGCGCGTGACCTGCATGACGAAAGACAACATCATGAAGGTGACCGACGGCCTCTTCCGCAAGACGTTCAACGAGGTGGCCCGCGAGTACCCTGAGCTGGAGTCGGAGCACCTGATCATCGACATCGGGAGCGCGCGCGTGGCGACGCAGCCCGAGCGCTTTGAGGTGATCGTCACGCCGAACCTCTACGGGGACATCCTCTCGGACATCGCGGCGGAGGTCGCAGGTTCGGTGGGGCTGGGCGCTTCGGCCAACGTGGGCGCGTCGGGGGCGATGTTCGAGGCGATCCACGGCTCGGCGCCGGATCTGGCGGGCCAGGGCGTCGCCAACCCGTCCGGGCTCCTGCTGGCGGGCGTGATGATGCTGCGCCACCTGGGCCAGCGGGAGGCCGCGCTGGCGGTGGACAACGCGTGGCGCCGGACGCTGGAGGACGGGCTCCACACGGCCGATCTGCGCGGCGCCGAGACGCGGCGCGTGGTGGGGAGCGCGGCGTTCGCAGACGCGGTGATCGAGCGGCTGGGCGAGGCGCCGCGTCGCCTGAAGGCGGCCTCGCCTGGGGTGGGCGCGCTGGCCGCCTGCGTGCCGACGCTGGAGCGGCGCCCTCGCCCCGAGAAGGCGCTGGTCGGTGTGGACGTGTTTGTGGACTGGGATGAGGCCGACCGGGCGCCGTCGGCGCTGGGCGAGCGGCTGACAGCGCTCGCCGGGTCGTCGCTGCGGCTGGAGATGATCACCAACCGGGGCGTGCAGGTCTGGCCGCGCGGCCTGCCGCAGACCGTGTGCACGGATCACTGGCGGTGCCGCTTCCGTCCTGTGGAGGGGGGCGCGACGACCCATCGCGAGGTCGTCGCGCTCCTGGAGCGCCTGTCGGCGGCGGGTGTGGACTTTATCAAGACCGAGCATCTCTACACGTTCGACGGCGCGCCAGGGTTCTCGCTGGGGCAGGGCCAGTAGGCCGCGCGCTAGAACATCACCTGGGTCAGGAGGGTGCCGACCTGGCCTTGATGGCCCTGGAAGCTCTCGACGCCGAAGCGGCTCTGGAGCTTGAGGTGGTTGCCGAGGCCGTAGACGTTGGCGACGCCCTCCACGGTGAGGGTGTCGTCATCGTCGGCTGCGTCGCTGGGATCGACGTAGCTGGCGCGCGCGCCCACCTCCAGCCACGGCCCCCAGACCAGCGCCCCCGCCTGGGCGTACCCTCCGAGCCCTCGGCTGTCCTCGCCGCTGGCGACGTCGGTCCATCGGGCGTAGCCCTCGGCCTGGAAGGCGAAGAGGGCGGCGTGGAGGGCGAGGTCTACCTCGGCGCCGGTCCAGGTGGTCTTGCCGCCTGCGCGCTCGGCGGTGGGCGCGTCGGTGCGCTCGCCGCGGAGGGCGCCGACGCCGATGCCGATGCGGAGCGGCTGGGAGCCCTGGATGGCGGGGATCTCGTCGTAGGTGATGGCGCCGAGGGGGTTGAAGGCGACGCGCGCGATGCCCTCGAAGTCACGGTCGTCGTTCTTGCCGTTGATCCCGTTGCCGTTGAAGGCGCCGAGGTTGTACTCCAGGCGACCGTCCGCGAAGGCGCCGAAGACCATCGCGCCGGTGTCACGCCCCGCGCGGAAGAAGACGTCCGCCGGAGAGCGCTCGGTGAAGAGGAGGTTGGTGATGGGGGTGATGAAGGTTCGGGAGAACGGTGTACGGAATTGTCCTACCCGGAGGTTGATCCCGGGATCGAAGCTCAGGTCCAGGGCGAGGTCGAGGAGCTTGGGGGTGCTCCCGGCCAGCTCGGGCTGGACGAAGAGGTTGAGCCAGGGGGCGCCGAGGCGCCCGCGGAGGGAGGGGCGGACGAGGGGGACGGCCGCGGTGGTGAGGCGCTCGTCGCTGAGGGTGTGTGCGGCGTCCAGGCGAGCTTGCATCGCCATGCCGAAGCGGAGCTGGAAGGCGTCGTCGGCGCTGTGGAAGGAGAGGCCGTCGTTCAAGCTGGCGTCTACGGTGCCGTGGTCCTGGGCTTGAGCCTGCCGGGGGGCGGCGAGGAGGAGCGCGGCGGCGGTGAGGAGGAGGACGAGGAGGGGGGAGGAGGAGGAGGTTTTCATGGCTGCTCGCTCGGGAGGGAGGGGTGGACCTGAACGGAGTGGGTCGCGGCCGCGGGGAGCTCGACCGCGCGCGCTTCGGTCGAGACAAGCCAGTGTGGAGCAAGCCCCAGGCCAACCAGGGTGAGGACGAGGGCGCCGAGGACGAGGCGCTCCCCGCGGCGGAGATCGCCGACGCGGCTGTGTGCGCTGGGCGCGCGGGGGCCGATGAAGGCCGCGCTCCAGGCGCGGAGGATCGCCATGGCGGAGAGGCCGAGGGCGAGGACGGAGAGGAGGGCCGGGCCGATGCCGGCGTGGATGGCGCCCTCGAAGACCAGCTCATCGCCCACATAGTCCAGGGTGCCGGGGAGGCCCGTGGACATGAGGCCGAAGACCAGAAAGGCGAGGGAGAGGCGAGGGAGGGGTATCCCGACGCCGCCCAGCTCGCGCAGGTCGGTGGTGCCGAGGCGGAGGTGGAGGGCCTTGACGGTGATCGCGAGGCCGGTGAGGGAGAGCGCAGCGCCGAGCCAGAGCATGAGGCCGCCGACGCTCCCGGCGAGGACGCCGGAGGAGAGTCCGGTGACGACCATGCCGATCTGGGTGAGGGCCATCATGGCGAGGAGGCGTCGGAGGTCGCGCTGGGTGAGGGCCATGAGGGCGCCCAGGATCGCCGTGGCGGCGCCGAGCCAGCAGGCGGCCTCGCCCCAGTGGGGCTCGGCCATGATCTGCGCCCCCAGGGCGCGGTGGAGGAGCCAGGCCGCAGGCATGGCGAAGGTGACCAACGCCAGGCGCGGGAGGCGTCCGCGGCTCATGGCCGCTCCCAGCCACCACTGCGCGGGGAAGAGGCCCAGGCGGAGGACGGTGGAGGCGGCCATGAGGGCGAAGACGACCCAACCGGCAGGTGTGGTGGCCCAGGCGCCGTGGGCCGTCGCCTCCATGGGATCGTCGAGGCCAGCGAGGAGGACGATCCCCGCGGCGACGCCGAGGAGCGCGGCGCCGGGGATGAGGACGACGCGCCGGAGGCGACGCAGGGCGACGTCGCTGGCGTCCTCCAGGGGGACGAGGGCGGCGCCGATGGCGCAGAGGGCGTAGACCGCGAGATCGGTCGCGGCGAGCTGGCCGTGGAGCGTGGCCTGGAGCATGAGGAGGACGCCGAGGTCCTGCGGGGTGGCGCGCTGGCGGGGCAGCGTGACGATCCAGGCGAGGGTCATGAGGCTGACCACCGGGAGGAGGAGCGCGGAGGCGTTGTCCACGCCGAGGAGAGGGTGGAGCTGGGTCGCCAGGAGGGGGTCCACCCAGAGCCCGCCCGAGCCGCGGAGATCCAGGGCGGCGATCACGCTGCCGAGGAGGAGGGAGAGGGTCGCCGCCGCGATGGCGTGGCGCCGCGACGAGGCGGCGTCGCGCATGCGTGTGATCCAGGCGCCATAGCCCAGCGAGAGCGCCAGGAGGAGCACGAGGAGCGGTGCAGGGAGCATGTTCATGACGCGATCCTCGTCTGGGCATCGGCCGTCTCTTCGACGGCGTCCATCTCCTCGGGGGCCTCGTCGCCGCAGGCGAGCTTCGCCGCGCGGCGATCCAGCGCGTCGAGGCTGGACGAGAGGGCCAGGAAGGGGGCCACGATCAAGCGCTGGAGAGCCGCGTCCATGTAGAAGCGGTGGAGCGCCAGGGTGTAGAGCCGACGCTCCAGCGAGGCCGGCAGGGGCAGGAGCAGGGGACGCTGGCGGCTGGGTCGGGCGCCCGTGGCGGCGTGGAGGCGCTGCACGTCCTGGATGATGGCGGGAGAGCGGAGGAGCTGGAAGGCGCGGAGGAGGGCGTGCCCGACGATGTGGAGCAGCGCCAGGGTCTCCAGGCCGAGGGCGATCTCCACCCAGATGATGCCGAGCTGGGCCGAGGTGGCCCAGCCGAGTGCGGTCTTGATGTCAGGTCGGGTGCGTCCGATGAGGGCGCTGGCGAGGGCGGTGGAGGCGCCGATGGCGCCGACCAGGATCAAGGCGCCCGGGGCCGCCGCGATGATCGGGCGGGCCTTGAGGAGGAGCCAGGCGCCGAGGTGGACCGAGATGGCGCCGTAGAAGAGGGCGCTGGAGGGGGTGGGGCCCTCCATGGCGCTGGGGAGCCAGCTGGTGAGGGGAGCCTGGGCCGACTTGCCCATGCCGCCCACGATGAGGAGCGCGGCGATGGTCCAGGTCATCGGGGTGGACCATGTGGTGGCCGCTGCGCCGAGGCGCTGCCACTCCAGGGAGCCCGCCAGGTGGTGCATGATGAGGAGGGAGGTGAGGAGGGCGGCGTCGCAGGCGCGGTAGATGATCCAGGCGCGGAGTCCCGCGCGGACCGGCTGCTCGCGATCCCGGAAGAAGCCGATGAGGAGGGCGGAGGTCAAGCCGACCAGCTCCCAGCCGATGAAGAGGAAGTCGGCGCCAGCCGAGACGACGGTGATGACGACGCCTGCGGCGAAGAGCCAGAGGAGGAGGAAGAAGCGCTCAAAGCCCGGCTCGCGGTGGAGGTAGGTGGCGGAGAAGCGCCCGACCAGGCCCAGGAGGGTCGTGAAGAGGGTGAGGAGGAGCGCCGCCGGGACGTCCACCCGGAGTGAGGGGACCAGGAGGCCATGCATCGCGGGGAAGACGACGTTGAGGTCCAGGAGCCAGGGCTGGCCGATGATCAGGCGGTCCACCAGGAGCGTGATGGAGGCCAGCGCCGAGGCGACGAAGGCGAGCTGGGTGTGGCGGGCCAGCGTCCGCTCGCTGAGGGAGCCGATGAGGAAGCTCCACCCGGCGAGGACGAGGAAGCCCAGGATGAGCCCACCCGGGATCGCCAGGAGGAGGGCGTTGAGGAGGAGATCAGGCAGCAGGGACGCCATGGGCGGCCTCCTGGGTAAGCTCCAGGCCTGCGGTGATGCGCGCCGGGGGCAGGTGTTCGAGGTGCCCGAGGAACCACGCAGGGCTCGTGGCGGCGACGGGGAGCTGGATCTCCTGGGGAGTGCAGGGTTGGAAGGCGCCGTCGCGGAAGACATGCCACGCGCCGCTCTCGGGGTCGATCACCGCCAGGCGGATCCACCCGTTGACCACCAGCTCGCGGACGACCGGCTGGCGTCCGGCGATGTTGAGGAGGCGCTCGGGGGTGCCCTCGACGATCAGGAGGAGGCGGATGGGCTCGTGGATCTCGACCATCTGCCAGGGGAGGCCGGTGCGGAGGTCGCCTTCGGCGCCGTTGACCACGCCGATCAGGCCCATGACGTTATGAGGCAGCTTGGTGCCGCATCCATAACGTTCATTATCGATACAGGAGAAGTAATACTCCAGATTGATACCGGCGCCGACGGGTCCGAC
>CAUJGC010000008.1 GCA_963169075.1 Myxococcota bacterium | reverse complement strand
GTCGCCGCCCCAGCTCCCGCCGCCCCCATCGCTGGGATCGCCTCGGCAGGAGCGTTCAGCGCCACCGGCGCCTACACCCCGACCCCCGCCACCTCCTCCACCCGCCGCCCGCGCCACGCGACGGCCTCCTACGACCGCACCGCCCGCCGCGAGATCTACTGGCACGACGACGCCGACAACGGCGCGGGCGGCTGGGTCTTCGATGACGTCTTCGTTGAGCTGGACGCCGCCCGCGCCGCCCGACGAGCCACCCCCAACCCCACCGCGAGGTAGCCCCATGACGCCCCCGCTGCCCCAGGCCGACGAAGCGGCCAACGACGACCTCTCCCCCACGCCTCCCCCCACGCCGCGCCGCCCCCAGCGCCCGGCCTACCGCATCGAGGGCGGGGCGTACCAGGTGCTCCTCCCCCCCGAGCTGCGCCGCGCTGCCCAGCAGCGGGTCGTGGACAGCGCCCCCCCGCCGCGCCCCTGCCGAGGCTGCGGCGCCGATGTCCCCCCCGAGTACCTCGATGGCCTGGGCTGGCTCGCTGTCGGGTGCTGTCCCTCCTGCCTCGCCGCTGAGGAGGCCGCCACTCGCGCCGCCGAAGAGGCTGAAGAGCGCGCCGCCCTCATCGCCATCCGCCTGCGCCACAGCGGCCTCAGCCCCGAGGTCCTGGAGGACCTGGAGGCGATGCGCCCCCTCCTGCATCCCTCCCTGCGCGCCCAGCGACGCAGCGGCGAGGGCTCCTGGGCCTACCTCACCAGTGAGCAACCTGGCTGCGGGAAGACCACGCAGCTCCAGGCAATGGTCCGCCGCGCCATCGAGCTGGGGTGGCGGGCGCGCTACATCGAGCTGCCCCGCCTCATCGGCCAGCTCCGCGCAGGCTCCGCCGCCGAGCGGCAGCGGCTCCTCGACGAGCTGGAGGGCGTGGATCTCCTCGCCCTCGACGAGTTCGGGCGCGACCTCCAGGTCGAGTGGAACGCCTCCCTGACGCTGGATCTGCTCGACCGCCGCTACAACAGCCGCCGCGCGACCCTCATCGCCTCCAACTGGACCCTCGACCAGGTCGCCCGCGTCCCCGGCCTCGACATGCGCCTGGAGTCGCGGATCTGGCAGATGTGCGGCGGGCGGTCGGGTGAGCCCCGCTTCGTCCACCTCGACTTCTGCTGGCGTCGAGAGCCGGTGGCGGTGGATACCTGATGCACTACTCGGCGACGATGACCAGGTCTGCGAGGTCCCCGGTGATGCGGAGGCTGATGTCGCCATCGATCTCGATCTCCGAGGAGGCGAGATCGGCTGAGGCTCCGGGGCTGCGAACGGAGACGTTCGCCGCACGACGGCGCACCTGCGCGCTTGCGCTCGCGCTCACGCTTGGATCGAGCGTGAGCAGGTACCTCCCGTCGAGCCAGACCTCAGCTTGCCCGAGCTGCGCCGAGTCGTGGGTGACCGTCAACGTCGCGTCCTTCGGTGCGATGCACACCGGTGCTGGTGCAGCCTCGCCTTCCAGGCCGTCGCACGCTTCGACGTCCGCGCACTCCGAGTCCACCGAGCACTCCAGCTCCGCGAGGGACGGCGCCGGGTTTGCTGCACAGACAACAAGGCAGGCCTCTTCGTCGATGCCGAGGCAGGCTGCGCGGCGCTCACACCGGACCTCGCAGGGGTCCGGACAGGCGGGGTTGTTGTTCGCGGGGTTGTTGTTCGCCGTCGCGTTGTTCTCGTCATCGTCGTTGCCACCGCCCGTGCGCGCTGCGCCGCAGCCGACCATCAACACCGCTACCAGGACTACGGTCCACCACCGTTGCATCGTCTTCACCTCGTTACGGGCCTCAGCCCGGTCTTACTCGTTTCGTAGCTGGATACAGCTCATGCGTCAAGGGGCCAACGGCGTCGTCGCCGTGACAGCTGTTGACTTTTCTTGTCGTCTTCTAAAAGCAGATCAGTTGACACGAATCGTGTACAGCCCTAGCTTGAAGGTGCCCTGTGGTGCCATGTGGGGGCGCAGAGGCCACGGCCAGCGGGCGGTGCCAGGCCTCCCGGCGGAGCAGACGCCGGAAAACACCCGCAGCGCGGACCGAGACCTCGCTTCTCCAGCTCGGCAGACCGCGCCGACGCCGCCTCGGCCTTGGGGTCGAGGCGGCGCCGCTCACTCGCCAGGAGGCCGCCATGTCGCTCACATCATCTCTCGTGGGTCCTCCCGTCCCTGCGGCGCTTCGTCTCCTCAGCCTCGCCACGGGTGGCGGCTGGGATCAGGCCGTCGCTGGCGCTCCAGCGGGGACCAAGGCGCCGCGCCCCCCCGTGCGCTACGGCGCAGGGCGTGGGCTGCTGCTCAACGCGGAGGAGGCCCAGCGCGAGCTGGACGCGGGCCGCATCGCCCCGGTGGAGCTGGGCGGTGCGTCGCATCTGTGGGTGATCACACGCGGCCCTGGCGGTCTGCGGCGCTCGTGCGGCATCCCTGGCGTGGAGGTGCCCTCGCTCCACTGCACGAGCTGGACGAACCTCCTCCTCGGGGCGTGGTTCGGTGAGCCGAGCTGGCACCACGGCGGCAACATGCCGCCGCTCAACGACCTGGCGGAGCGCGTCGGGCCGTGGGTGTTCCAGGTGCCTGGCGGCGGCAAGATCACGCTGCCCGGCTACGGCGACCGCCTCCGCCGCATCCACGGCAACGGCTCCTCCGCGCGGCGTCACGGCGCCGCCCGCAACACCCGCTACCTCGACCCGCTGGAGCTGTGGGAGCGCCGCGCCGAGCTGGGCATGCTCACCGTCTCGGCGCAGTCCACCCTCCCCGGCAAGTGGGGCCACCACACCGTCGCGTGGCTTCGCATCCCTGGCCACGACGACCGGCTCTACCGTTGCGCCGCCGACGGCTACAAGAGCGCCGGGCGCTACAGCGGCACGCTGATGGATGTGGAGGTGCTCGACGAGTCCGCTGCGCGCAGCCTCGCGAAGATGCAGCTTCACGAGGTCTGGACCACCCACCACACCCCAATCGCGGGCTACCCCGTCACCCTGGAGACCTGAATGGCTGACATCTTCCTCGACGACCGCAAGTTCATCGTCTCCGCCTCCGTCGCTGACGACCTCCAGGCTCTGCTCGACGAGCTGGCGCAGCGACGCGCCGCCGACGCCTCTACCCCGGAGGGGGAGCCACCGCAGCCGCAGCAGCCGTCTCTCGTCCTCTTGGTCGTGGGCGGCCAGGAGGTCTACGTCAGCGAGGCCTCGGCGCCGGCGCTCCAGGCCCTGCTGGCTGATCTCGTCCATGGCAACGCGGAGCTGAACGCGGAGCTGGACCGACTTCAGCGCGAGCTGGCTGAGGTTCAACGCGCAGCAGATCCCAGCGACGCGCTCAGCAGCGTCATCGACTGGATGGCGAGCACCGGCCACTTCGTGCGCGCCGACCCAGATGGGTGCGTGCGGGTCTACAGCCGCGAGCGCCCGGGCCGAAGCCCTCGCGGGCAGCTCCTGCGCTCTCACGCGGTGGCGCTTTTGCCTGGCCCTGGCGAGGAGTGACACGCGATGAGCGCTCGCAAGGCCAGGAAGGGGAAGGCCTCGCGCACCAGAACGCCGAAGGCTTCAAAGGCGCCGAAGGCGGAGACTACGCCGCCCCACCCCGAAGAGCCGTCTGAAGAGTCGCCCGAAGAGTCGCCCGAAGAGCCGTTGAGCGACCGGGAGCAGGCCTTTGTCGCCGCCTACTTCCGCAACGGCTTCAACGCGGCGTCGGCCTGGCGCGAGACGCAGCACCAGGCGGCGACCACCACCGTCGCCAGCTCGGCAGGGTGGCGGATGCGCCACCGCCCACGCGTCGCCGCCGAGATCGAGCGGCGCCTGGAGGCCTCAAAGCTCCAGGCCAGCGAGGTGGTGGCGCTGCTGGAAGAGCAGGCTCGCGGCAACCTCGGGCGCTACGTCGAGGCGGATGAAGAGGGCAGCTACCGCTTCAACTTCAAGGCGCTCCGCGAAGATGGCGCCGAGCGCCTCGTCAAGAAGGTCAAGTTCGGGCAGGGGGGCACGGTCAGCTTCGAGTTCTACGACGCCCAGGCGGCGCTCGACAAGCTGGCTCGGGTCCACGGGTTGTACCAGGACCGGCTCGACGTGTCCGGCGGGGTCCGCATCGACGAGCTGGCCGGGCTCGCTCAGGCGGTGAAGGCGCGCCTCGGGGCGCCTCCGGAGGGCGCCGATGGGTAGAGCCGCTTCCCGCCGCGCGCCTCCGTCGCCGCAGCCTGCCGTGGACTTCATGGTCGCGGAGTACCTGCGGTGTGAGGCGGACGCCGCCTACTTCCTCCGCACCTACGTCCAGATCGAGATCAAAGAGGACGACGGCGACGGCGGCACCTGGGGGCCATTCGAGCTGTGGCCCGCTCAGGAGGAGGTGCTGCGCCAGCTTCAGGGCGGGGACAGGCTCCTCTTGATCCTGAAGGCCCGCCAGCTGGGGATGACCTGGCTGCTGCTGGCCTTCTACCTCTGGAAGGTCCTCTTCCGCCCTGGGAGCGCCATCGGCCTGTGGTCGAAGCGGTTGGAGGAAGCCATCGAGCTGCTGGACCGGCGGGTGAAGGGGATGCACAAGCGACTCCCCACCTGGCTCCAGGCGCGCGACAGCGAGCCCGACAACAAGACGGCCTGGGAGCTGTCGAACGGCAGCCGCTTCCTCGCCTTCACCACGTCCAGCGGCGACAGCTACACGTTCACGGACGCCCTGGTGGATGAGGCCGACCTCTGCCCCGACCTGGGTCGGATGCTCAACTCCGTCAAGCCCACCATCGACGGCGGCGGGCGCATGGTCCTGCTCTCCAAGGTCGACAAGTCCTCACCGCAGTCGATCTTCAAGCGCCTCTTCCGCGAGGCCGAGAAGGGGCGCGGCCCCTGGCGCCACGTCTTCCTCCCCTGGACCGCCCGCCCTGGGCGCGACGCTGCCTGGTACGAGGCGCAGCGGGAGCACTCGCTGGCGCAGGACGAGACGCTGGACTTCCTCCACGAGAACTACCCCGCGACGCCCGCCGAGGCGCTCTCGCCGACCTCCCAGGGCAAGCGCCTCCCAGGATCGGGGCTCCTCGGCGTCTATGAGGAGTCCGACCCTCTCCCCTCCGGCAAGCTCCCCGCCGCCCTCGCCGCCATCGACGGCCTCCGCGTCTACCGGCTTCCCACGCCAGGGCGGCGCTATCGCATCGGCGCCGACCCCGCCGAGGGCCTCCCCGGCGCAGGCTCCGACGACAGCGGCGTGACCGTGGTGGAGGAGCTGACGGGGGAGCAGGTGGCGTCGGGGTTGGGCCGCTGGGAACCTGAGGTGGTCTTCCCCGGCGTCATCACTGCGCTGTCCACTGTCTACAACGACGCCCCCGCGCTCATCGAGCGCAACAACCACGGCCACGCAGTGATCGGCGCGTTGAAGGCCTCGGGCGGCGTCCGCCTCCTCTGCGGCCCAGACGAGCGGCCCGGCCTCACCAAGAGCGCCGCCAGCAAAGCGCTCCTCTGGTCGAGCTGCTGGGCTGAGATCCAGGAGCGCCGCCAAGCCCGCCAGGGCGCCGCCGCTGAAGGTGAGGTCGCCCTGCCTCCGCCGCTCATCCGCGACGCCGTGGTCTACAGCCAGCTCGCCAGCCTGGAGGCAGCCACCTGCAAGGCCCCGAAGGGCGAGCACGACGACGGCGCCGACGCCTGGGGCCTCGCTCAGTACAGCCGCCTCCTCCCCGACCCCCAGGGCCGCGCCCGCGAAGCTCGGACCCCCGAGGCCATGCGGCGCGCCCTCAGCAGCTTCAGCAGGTGATCCCATGCCCACGTCCCGCCCCGGCCCCCTCCGCCGCTTCCTCAACGTCTTCGGCGCCCTCGTCGGGGCTCCGGCGCCGGCGCCTCCCCGCGCCGACCTCAGCGCCCTGAGCAAGCGGCTCTCCCGCGCCGCCGCGCTCATGCGCCCCGGCGCGGGCTCCGGCGCTGCGACGGACTCCTGGGTCAACACCAGCAGCGGCGTCGGCGTCGCAGGCCGCGACCGTCAGGCCGACACGCGCTTCATCACGCCGGCTCCTGTCTCGCGCGAGCTGGCGCTGGCGCTCTGGAAGGGGAGCAACCTCACGCGGCGCCTGGTCGGCAAGCGCGCGGCAGTGGCGCTCTCGCGGGGGGTGGAGCTGTCTGCTGCGGGCGCCGAGGTCACCTGGCTGCACGCGGAGCTGCGCCGCGTGCGGGCGCTGCCCCAGCTCCAGGACGCACGCACCTGGGGCAACCTCTACGGCGGCGCGCTGCTCATCGCCAACTGCGACGGAGGGGGGCCAGCAGACACCGAGCTGGACCTGGGCCAGCTCCGCCAGGTCGTCAACCTCCGGGTGGTGGACCGCTGGCAGGTCCAGCGGATCGACTACGCGACGCCGGGACCGGTAGAGGGAGGACGCCCGGCGACGACCTCCACGCTGTCGCGTGACGGTGAGCCCGTCCTCTACCACCTCCAGCCGGGCGCGAGCGGCGCGGCGCAGGCCATCCACGCGAGCCGGGTGTGGCGCTTCGATGGCGCCCGCCTGCCGTTCGAGGGGCGCCGCGCCAACGCGGGCTGGGACGACAGCGTCCTCGTCGGCCTCCAGGGCGCGCTCTCGCGTCGGGGCATCGGCCTCGCCGCCCTCGCCACCCAGCTCCACGACGCCAACGTCGGCGTCTGGAAGATCAAGGGCTTCCACGAGATGGTCCTCAGCGGCGGCAAGGACGTAGACGCGTGGCTGGAGGCCATGATGCTCTTCCGCGGCGTGCTTGGCGACTACGCCCTCGACGCCGACAGCGAGGACTTCAGCTACAAGAGCAAGCCGTTGGCGGACTCCCGCGAGGTGCTCCAGGAGCTGCTCTTCGACCTCGCCGCCGAGGCTGACATGCCATTCACCGAGCTCTACGGCATGAGCCCGGCGGGCATGAACGCCACCGGCGAGGGCGACCGCAAGAAGTGGCACGAGACGATCGACTCCGCCGAGCGCCCCGTGTTCGGCGAGGCGCTGGGCTGGCTCCTGACGCTCCTCCAGGCGCAGTCGAGCTGCCCCCGCGAGCTGCAAGGCGCCGACGTGACGCTGACCTGGCCCTCCCTGGAGGTCCTCACCGCTGCCGAGGAGGAAGAGCGCCGCACCGCCCGCGCCAACGCCGCCGTCTCGCTGGTGGAGGCTGGCCTCCTCAGCCGCGACGAGGCCCGGCGCACCCTCCGCGCCGATCCTGTCTGGGTGCTGGACGACGAGGTGGAGGGGGGCGCAGGCGCTGGCCCCGAAGACCCCGAAGACCCCGAAGATGACCCCGCCAAAGAAGAGGAGGAGGGCGCCGAGGCCGCCGACGCTGCGCGCCTCACTCCCCAGGCCCTCCTCGCAGGCCCCGCCGCGCTCCAGGTCGGCGCAGCGGTGGACGGCCCCCAGGGTGACGCCTCGAACGTCGGCCTCTTCCTCCGCCTCCCACCCGAGCTGGCCGCCCAGCTCCCCCCGCTCGGCGCCGAGGACGACTCCCCACCCCACATCACCCTGCTCGCGGTGGGCGACCTGCGCGGGCGCGAGGCGGAGTTCTTCGCGCTGCTGCGCGGCGCCCTCACCGCCTGCCCTCCCTTCTGCCGGGGCCTCCTCGGCCCCCTCGACGCGCTCACCAACCGCGAGGGCCAGGTGGTCCTCTTCCAGCACGTCGCCTTCAACGTCCCCGCCGCCCACGCGCTCCACCAGCCCCTCCACCGCTTCCGCGCCGAGCTGGTCGCGCGGCTGCGTCAGCGCCACTTCCCCCTGCGCGACCTCAGCCCCGACGCCTGGCTCCCCCACCTCACCCGCGCCTACCTCCCCGACCCCGCAGCGGTCTGGACCGGCGCGCCGCTGGCGGGCTCCTGGGCGGTGAGCGAACTGGAGGTCTGGGGGCTCCCCGACGGCCCCTTCGTCCTCACCTTCGACGGCGACTCCCCCGCATCGAGGCCCGAGCCGCTGGAGGGAGCCACCGACGCTGACCGCTTCGACGAGGCCCTGGCGCGCGCCCTCAACCAGCGCGCCGAGCACATGCTGACGCTGCCTGTCACGGCGGGGGCCAGCGCCATCAACGCCGCCGCCCACTACCGCCAGCGCTTCACCCCGGCCCTCGACATGGAGGAGGCCGCTGGCCTCGCTGCGCTTCTCTTCCCCGCCGAGGAGGGCACCACCCCCGCGAAGCTCATGCTCCGCGACCAAGCCATCCAGCGCCACACCGCCGAGATCGCCGACACGCTCCGAGGCGTCGCTGATGACGCTGTGCGCGAGCTGCTCAGGCTCCAGCGAGGTGGAGGCCTCGACCGATGAGCCAGGACGGCCGAGAGGATCGCGGCGCTGGCGACGACGCCGCGCCGCCCTTGACGCTCCAGGCCGCGCTGGACGCCAAGGCGGAGGAGAAGAAGAAGCGCGCAGGGCACACCTTCTCCGAGCGCCTCCTCGCGCGCACGCGCAACCGCCTCGACCTCGCCGCGGGCTATCACAAGGCCAGGGCGAGCCAGACGGGCCTCCAGCTCCAAGGCGCCAGACACTTCCGCTGGAAGACCAGCGGAGACAGCAAGGTCCGCCCCGCCCACGCCCTCCTCGATGGTCAGATCTTCCCGGTCGGCACAGGCCACCCCGCCGAGGGCTTCCCTGGGACGCAGCCGCGGTGTCGTTGCGTGGCTGTGGCGGTGGACCCGTCGATGGTGGCTGGGCCAGGAGGGACGGCGCTGGCCTCGACCGGTGGCGGTGGTGGTAGCTCTACGGGGGGGGGCGGTGTCAGCGGTGCAGGAGGAGGCGGTGTCAGCGGTGCAGGAGGAGGCGGAGGAGGCACCTCGGGTGGTGGTGGGGCAGGCGGAGGTGGGGCAGGAGGAGGGGGGGGGACGCCTCCGAGCGGTGGCACCGGTGTCGTTGACGTGGTTGGAAAGAGCAGAGACGAGGCGATCTTGCTGGTGAAGCAGGAGCTGGCATCCCGCAACATCACCACGCTCCACCTGAACATCGGCGGTGAAGGGGAAATGGCTCGGTACATCGACCTGAACCCTATGCTTGGGCTCAAAACACCTGACAAGATCAGGCAGCTGAATCCAGATGGGATCTTGGTCATTGGGTATGCAGAGGAGTTGCCCTTCGATGACAAGGCTGTTGAGATCATCGTGGCGAGAAACTTCCCTGGAGCTGCGTTGGGAAGGACGGCGGGCAGGATCGCTGACGAGGTGATGAGGGTGCTATCCACGGGAGGCGAAGCGAGAATACATAGCTCAAGCGATGTGTTTTCAGATGGTAGTCCGGCATGGGAGGCGTTCAAAGCGCATGGCTTCAAGATGCTGAACAGCAAGACGGTGTTTTACCCATGAAGCGATTGAAGATCTCCAGCGTCCCCGAGGCGGCCTTCTTCTGGCGCAGGAACGACCCCAGGCGCTGGGAGAGGCTCGGCGATTATGGCGCCACCGATGACGCGCCTGCGCGCCCCGTCCCCCTGCCTCCGCTGGATGAGGTCGTCTTGCTCGACCCCATGATCTGCGAGTCATGCTCCAGCGAGCAGCTATGGCCACCCGTAGGCGCGTGCCCCCATTGTGGTCATGTTGACCCGGAAAAGACCGACAGGGACACGATCAAGGCGACCATCCGAAGCTGGTCAGGCCAAGAGAGTCCACACATCTAGCTCTCACCCAGCTCTCAACTCTCAAGCATCTCCCCCTTGACAGGTGGGCGGTGTCTCTCTACGTTCTGAAGACGGTACAGGATTCCTGTACGATAGTCTCTGAAAGGTAGATTGACTCATGCCGCCCCTGCCCTCCCTCCCCCAGCCTGCGACCGATCACGCCCCCTCGGAGGGATGTTGCGTCGTCGATCTGGCGGGGAGCCGGAGCCTTCCTGCCGAGCTGCGGGCGCTGCTGGCGCCGCCGCGCTGGACCCCTGACGGCTTCCTGCTGGTCGAGGGCTTCGGCGCCCGCGCTGACAACGTGCAGCACTACCCCGCGGCGGGTGGACGCATGGAGGGGCACTACAGGCCTGCCGCCGAGGTCTTCGACCCGGAGTCGCTGGCGTCCTGGCGGGGGCGCCCGGTGACGATGCTCCACCCCGAGCAGCGTGGGGAACGTGCCCGCCTCCTCCACCTTGACAACGCCACCCGCCTCCAGGTCGGCAGCGTCGTCGATGCCGAGCCGGTGCGCGCGCACAAGCTGGTCAAGGTCATCCTCCTCCTCACCAACCGCGCCGCCATCGAGGCCGTCCTCCATCCAGACCCCTCAAAGCGCATGGAGGAGCTGTCCGCGGGCTACCTCCGCGTCCTCGACTACACCCCGGGCGTCGCCGCAGACGGCACGCCCTACAGCGCCATCCAGCGCCAGATCCGCGTCAACCACGTCGCGATGGTGGAGGTGGGCCGCGCAGGCCCCCTCGCTCGCATCGCCACCGACTCCAGCCCCCCAGGAGCCCCCATGCACAAGCTGCTCGTCATCCGTCTCCTCGCCACCCACCTCGCCGGGGCCACTGCCGACGGCGCCGCCCCGGCGTCGCGGTGGGGCATCTTCGAGCCCGGCGCTGACACCCCGCTGGAGACCTGCGACACCGAGGCCGCCGCGCTGGCGCGCGCTCGGGAGCGTCAGGCCAGCGCCGACGCCGCCGCCTGGCGCGACCTGGATCTCGGGGGGGCGCGGGTCCGGGTGCATCCCGATGACGCCGCCCGGTTGATGGACAAGGTGGGGCTGGACCGCGTGGGGCGCGCCGAGGCCGACGCCGCCGCGCTCCGCACCGAGCGCGACCAGGCCCGCGCCGAGGTGGAGCGCCTGCGCGGGGAGTGCGACGCCGCCAAGGCGGAGGCCAAGCGCCTCCGCGACATCAAGGACGCCGACGCCCTGAAGCAGCTCCGCGAGGAGGCCAAGGCGCTCCTCCCCACCGGGACGGCGGTGGACGGCATGGACGCCCGCAGCCTCAAGACCGCCGTCATCCAAGCCGTCTGGAAGGACATGGACGTCACGGGCCGCCCCGACGTGGCCTTGGACGGGCTCTACGAGGGCGCCAAGCGCTCCATCGCCGACGACCGCCGGAGCGTCGTCGCCACCAACGCCGCGACGCGGGGCGGCTCCACCAGCTCGACCGGCGGCGCCGCAGGCGCTGCGGCGGACGGGATGACCCCTCGCGAGCGCTGGCTCCAGACCCAGCGCGACCAGATGAACAAGGCCCTCGCCTCGAACTGAGCCCACACCGACCACGCCGCCTCTCCGCGTCCCCCGCAGCCATTGGAACGCACGACCCGACCAGGAGCCCCTCATGACCATCGAGCGCTATGATCACGTCAACACCCGCGTGGGGCAGGCCGGCAGCCCCCGCAGCAGCTCCCTCTCCTACCGCCGCATCAGCCGCAGCGTTGGCGTCGGCGCCCAGGAGCGTCGGAAGGTGGTGGTGGACACCGCCAACAACAGCACCCCCTACACGATCACGCTCGCGGGGGTGGCGCTCACCATCACCAGCGACGGCGACGCCACCAAGCCCGAGATCGTCGCGGCCCTCCTCGCCGCCGTGGAGGCGAACCAGGACCTCCTCGCCGCCTTCCAGGCCGAGGCAGACCCCGACGCCACCGACGCGCTCCTCATCACGCGACGCGCCGCGGGCGTCGCCTTCACCCTGACCGCCGGGGCCAACCTCACCGCGTCGCTGGTCCAGGCCGCCGACGCAGGCGCGGCCATCCCGCCGGGGGTGGTCGTCTGCCAGGACGCCAGCAGCGAGGGCGGCGCCGTCCTCCCCAGCGCCATCACCCCCGTGGCGCAGGTCACCACCCTCACCCCCACCCCCCAGAACAGCACCCGCTACACCCTCACCCTCACCGCCGACCTCGACGGCAACGGCCCGGCGGCCTACTTCGTCGAGCACACCTCCGACGCCGACGCCACCGCCGCCGAGATCGTGGACGGCCTGGTCAGCGCCATCGAGGCGCGATGGCCCGAGGAGATCGGCGCCGCCAACGTCGCCAACGAGCTGGTCCTCACCGGCCCCGCAGGCGTCCCCTTCACCGTCGTCCCCGGCGCCAGCGCCGCCGCCGCCACCTGGGCTCAGGAGGCCACCACCGCTGCGGTCGCGCCGGGCTTCGCAGCGGCGCCGCTCGGCGTCGTCGTCCTGGAGCAACGCCTGGAGATGCCTGTCGGGGGCGGGTTGACCGCTCACCCCGTGGGCGACCCCCTCACCATCGCCCAGAGCGATGAGGTGGCGGTGCTGCTGGATGCGGGCGCCGCCGTCGCACTCGGCAACCCCGTCTTCGTGCGCTGCACCGCCAGCGCCAGCGAGCAGCTCGGCGCGTGTCGAGCCGACGCGGACGGCGGTGACTGCCTCCGCCTCGCCGGGGCGACCTTCACCGGCGCCAGCTTCACCGGCCTCGACGGGCAGAACATCGCCTTCGCCCGCCTCCAGCTCTGAGCCTTGAACGCTCCCCCCGACCGGCTTCCAGCCATCACCCGAAGAGGACTACCGTCATGCCGCAATTCTACAACCACATCGTCAACGGGGCGCCCCTCGACCTGGGGGCCTTCCTCGGGGCGGCCTGCGACGCGGGCCAGGTCCTCGCTGCTGCCGAGGCGCTCAAGTCCGTGGAGGCACGGCTCTTCGAGCGTCCGGTGCCGCCGCTGAAGTCGTCCCTGCTGGTCTTCCGCAAGTTCGACGCTGGCGCCTGGGCGACCCACACCAGCTTCATGACGCTGGACAAGGCCGCGAAGATGAAGCGCACCGGCGGCCTCGCCAACGACGCCGAGCGCGTCGTCATCGGCACCAGCGAGAAGACCTCCCCCGTGCATGAGTTCGGCGTCGCCTACGGCTACGGGCGCAAAGAGCTGGCCATCGCGGCCAAGCTGGGCATGGCGCTGGACGACATCAAGGCGCGCGTGGCGATGGAGGCCTACGAGACGTGCGTGGACGAGCTGGCGTGCTACGGCGACCAGGGGGCGGGGCTCACGGGGCTCCTCAGCCCTGGCAACGGCGTCCCCCGCATCAACTCCACCACCGCCATCGACTCCAGCTCCACCCCGCTGGAGATCATGCGCCTGCTCAACGACGCGGCCTCCTCCGTGGTCCTCCACACCGAGGAGCGGGTGACGCCCGACACGCTGGCGTTGCCGCTGAAGGCGTACCAGTACATCTTCTCCACCCCCTTCTCCACCACCGACAGCCGGTCGATCCTGACCGTCTTCCTCACCAACAACCCCTACATCCGCCAGGTCATCCCCTGGAACCGCCTCGCGGCCAAGGGCGACCCCGTGAAGGACAAGGCGAACCGGCACCTGCTCCTGGTGATGCGGCGCCTGGATGAGACGATCTGCCGACAGCAGATCCCCGAGCCCTTCATGATGCTCGACCCACAGGTCGCGGGCACCGAGACGGTCATCAACTGCGTCGCCAGCATCGGGAGCGTCGAGATCATCCAGCCCAAGGGGATCTGCCTCTACCAGTTCCCCAACAACGACGCCGCCTGACCCTGCGGGCGGGCGGAGCTTCAACGCTCCGCCCGTCCAGCTGCTCCCCAGCCACCTCTCCCCCTCCATCTCGCCGAGGCGCCGCATGGCCAGCATCCCCACCTATGCCGACTTCGCCGCTCGCTTCCCCGGCCTGGACGCCTCCGCGCACCAGAGCTGGGTCGCGGAGCGTCTGTCGGACGCCTGGGGTTGGTATGGCGACTGGCGCGACCGCGCTGAGGCCGCCCTCCTCAGCACCGCCCACCGCTTCGTCCTCGACGTTCAGGCGGGGGCAGGGCAGGCGGGCGGGCGCATCGTCGCCAGCGAGCGCACCGCTGATCTGGCCGTCGCCTTCGGCGGCGCGGGCGGGAGCAGCGACCTGACCCTCACCAGCTACGGGCGCCAGCTCCTCCAGCTTCAGCGCCTCCAGCCTGGGCGCCTGCCTCGCGTCGGAGGGCGATGCCGATGAGAGCCAAGCTCCGCTTCAAGGACGATCAGCGCGGCCTCCGTCTGCTGGAGCGACGCACCCGCGCCCTCGACGGGCAGGGTGTTGAGGTCGTCGTGGAAGGCGAGCACGCCGAGGTGGCCGTCATCCAGGAGTTCGGCACCGACACCATCCCCGCCCGCCCCTTCTTCCGCACCGCGCTGGAGCTGCGCGAGGCGGCGTCCGCAAAGGCGCTCGCCAGAGGCGCAGGCGAAGCCCTCGACGGGGGAAGCGCACTCCCCGACCTCGCCGCCGAAGGCGAGGCCCTCAAGCGCGCCGTGCAGGACTCCATCGAGGGCTGGGTGGACCCACCCAACGCCCCGGCCACCGTCGCCAAGAAGCGCCGCAACGACCCGCTCGTCGAGACCGGCGAGATGAAGGACGGCGTCACCTGGCGCCTGGTCACGCGAGGAGGCAGCGACTGATGCTCGGCGAGACGACCCTCCAGCTCCACCGCACCGCTGCGGGCACCCACGTCAACGGCGTCTGGGTGCCCGGCGCTGTCACCGAGATCACGATCCGGGGCAGCCTCCAGCCCATCAACGCCCGCGAGCTGGCGCTCCTCCCCGAAGGCGAGCGCGCCCGTGGGCGCTGGAAGCTCTACACGCGGACGCCGATCCGCACCGCCAACCCCGCCGCTGCCACCGAGGCCGACCGGGTGCTGTGGGAGGGCCGCACCCTCACCGTGGTGCAGGTCCGCAGCTACGCCCACGTCGGAGGGAGCCTCGCGCACTACCGCTGCGAGCTGGTCGAGGAGGAGGCGCTGTGAGCTACTCCCCCCGCCCCTATGAGGTCGCCCTCCGCGGCTGGCTGGTCCGCGCCCTGGGCGCTGGCGTCGCCGTCGTCTACGCCAACCAGACCGGCTCCCCGCGCCCGCCGCGCCCCTTCGTCTCCCTCCAGGTCGTGAGCCTCACTCCGCAGGGGACGCCGGGCAACGTCCTCACCGACGAGGCCGCGCCGGTGGACCCCGAGGAGGTGGACCCGCCGCCGCGCTGGGTGGGGAGGCTGCGCCACAACTACCTGGGCCGCTGCGACGTCAACGTCTTCGGCGACAACCACCGCGAGCTGGCGGAGCTGATCCAGACCAGCCTGTGGCTCCCCGAGGAGATTGAGGCCGCCGAGGCCGACGACCACACCAGCGTCGCCAGCGTCGCCGCCCTCGCAGACGGCCCCGTCGTCGCAGGCGCGGCCTGGGACAACCGCACGACCCTGGAGGTGGTGTTCAGCCACGCCTCCACCCGCTCCTACCACTCCACCGCGATCGAGACGGTCGCGGCCACCCCCGAGGTGACCTGATGGCAGCCACGTTCGACAGCGAGATCAGCGTCGAGGTCCGCCTCGACGCGCCCCCCATCACCGGCCAGGGCTTCGGCACCACCCTCCTCGCCGCCGACAGCACCAGCCTCGGCGCGGGCTTCACCGAGCGCTTCCGCGTCTACACCTCCGCCCGCGAGGTCGCCGAGGACAGCGACCTGGACGCTGGGGTGCAGGCCGTCGGCGCGGCTGTGTTCGCCCAGACCCCGAAGCCCACGCGTTGGCTGGTGGGCAAGCTGGAGGCGCTGGTCGCCGAGATCCACCAGATCGGGATCGCCACCCCTGGCACCGAGGGGGAGGACTGGGTTGTCTCCGTCCTCGGGGAGGAGGCCAGCTACACCGTCCAGAACGGCAACGCGGCGGGCGACGTCGCCACCGGCCTCGCCGCTGCGATCAACGCCCTCGCAGGCGTGTCGGCCATTGCGGCGGGCAGCAACATCACCATCACCGCCGACAACGCAGGCCAGCCCCTCAACGTCACGGTGGAGGAGCGAGCCACCAACGGCACGACCGCCGCTGACGCTGTCCTCACGGGCGCCGTCAGCGTCGCCGATGGCCTCGACGAGATCATCGGCGCCGGCGCTGGGTTCTACGGGTTCACGCTGGAGCGCCGGGAGGATCACAACCTCCTCAGCGCCGCCGCGTGGGCGGAGGCCAACAGCCGCCTCTTCCTCGCGCAGACCAGCTCCAGCGGCGTCCTCAGCGGCGCCTACGCCGTGGACGCCACCGACATCGGCAGCCGCCTCCGGGCAGCGTCCTACCGGCACACGGCGCTCCTCTACCACCACAGCGACAGCGAGCCCGCCGCCGCCGCGTGGGCGGCGCAGCGCCTGGCGGTCAACCCCGATCAGCAGACCACCATCTGGAAGTTCGCTACCCTCAGCGGGATCACCCCGTCTGCGATCACCTCGACGCAGAAGACGGCCCTGCTCTCGCGCAACGCCAACGTCTACCTCACCTTCTTCGGCAGCGGCTCCACCGGCAACGGCGACGCCGCCGACGGCACCAAGCTCGACCTGGTGCTCACCGCCGACTGGCTCAAGGCGCGCGTGGAGGAGGCCCTGGCGCAGCTCCTCCTCAACGCCACTGCTCGCGGCTCGAAGCTCCCCTACACCGACGACGGCTTCAACACCTTCAGCGCGACGGCCCTGCGCGTGCTCGACCTCGGCGTGCGCGCGGGGCACTTCGTCGCCGGGACGACGTTCGTGACGATGCCGGAGCTGTCGCAGGTGTCGAACAGCGACCGTGCCAACCGCCACCTCGCCTTCACCTTCGGCGCGGCCCCTGCCGGAGCCGTCGAGTCCGTGGGCGTCGTGGGGTACGTCTCCCTCGACCTCGCCGCCTGACAGCGCTGACGCCAGGTTGGCGCAGCGTCCCCTCTGACCCCTACCACCCACGGAGGCCCCGACGATGGCCAAGACCTTCAACCTCAAGCGCTGCTTGATCACCGTCAACGGCGTCCCCGTGAGCGGGTTCGCGGACGGAGACGCCGTGACGGCAGCGCGCAACGAGGACAGCTACAGCATCACCGTCGGCGCCGACGGTGAGCGCCTGCGTAACCGCAGCAACAACAACAGCGGACGCATCACCTTCAACCTGATGTACTCCAGCCCCCTCAACACCGTCTTCCAGGGGCTCAACACCCTGGACGAGAGCACGGGGCTGGGGCAGGCGGCGATCCTCATCACGGACCTCAACAGCGGCTCCAGCGCCTTCGCCGCGCAGGCCTGGGTGGTCAAGCCCCCGGACTTCACCGTCGGCATGGAGGCAGGGGCGCGCGAGTGGGTCTTCGAGACCGGCGACCTCCAGCTCAACCACGCGGGCATCCTCATCTGACGGTGAAGCGGCGCAGGCCTGCGCCGCTTCACCTCCTCGCCTCACCCCTTCATCCCTTCACAGGAGCTGATCCATGCGCGAAGCCATCACCGTCGAGATCAACGACGACCAGGGCAACCCCCACACCTACGTCATCACCCAGCGCGGCGCCTCGGAGGGGTTCGACCTCTTCGGGCGCCTCTCGAAGATCCTGGCGCCAGGCATCGGCAAGGGCATCGGCAACACGAAGATCACGGGGGTCGGGGAGGCCGGCACGGCACCTCATGGCGCCGACCAGCCACCCGGCGATGAGCTGGATGTGGACCTGGACCTTGGCGCCCTGGGCATCGGCTTCGGCGACGTCGCCGCCAGCATCATGGCGGAGGGTGGGGCGCGGTTCGTCCAGGAGATCCTCAAGTACTCGACGCGCGACGGCAAGCTCCTGAGCAACAAGGTCGCGTTCGACCAGGCCTACCAGGGCAACTACGGCGAGCTGATCGAGGCCACCGGCCGCGTCCTCAAGGCCGAGTACGGAGGGATGCTCACGCGGCTCCCTTTCGTCCAGCAGGGCATGGCAGCCCTGAAGCAGCTCGGGTGAGGGAGATCCTGGGGCGCCTGCCAGCCGATATCGACTGGCGGATCTGGTGCGTCGCCACCAGCCCCAGGTTCCAGGGCGACGGCCTCCTCACCATCCAGCGCGACTGGACCGTGCTCGACGTGCTCCGCGCCCTCGATGTCCTCGCCGCCCTGGGTGAGATCGAAGAAGCCCTCACCCCGAAGCCTCCACCCACACACCCCAGGAGGTAGCACATGGCCATCACGCTGCGACGCCTCGTCGGCCTGCTGGGGTACGAGATCGACCCGAAGGCGTCCGCTGCCATCAAGCAGTACGCGAAGATGGGCACCGACGCTCAGAAGCAGGTCGCGGGGGCTGTCCGAGACGCCAACGGGCGTCTCCGTGACAGCCGGGGCAAGTTCCTCAGCATGGGGAAGGGGGCAGACGCCGCCAACGGGAGCGTCGGGGGGCTGGTGTCCTCGCTCGGCGGGCTCAAGGGGATCGCCGTCGGCGTCATCGGCGGCCTCGTCGTCGGGGCGATGAAGAGCCTGGTTGGCGCCACCTTCGACGCCAACCAGGAGTTCGAGAGCCTCAAGACCCGGCTGGAGACGCTGCTCGGGCCTGAGAAGGCGGTTGCGAAGTTTGCGGAGCTGGAGCGCTTTGCGGCGGAGACGCCCTACCAGCTCAACGAGATGACCGACGCGTTCATCCGGTTGGAGGGCGCGGGCTTCGACGCCTCAGACGCCAACCTGCGCGCCCTGGGCGATCTCGCGGCGGCGTCCGGCAAGAGCATGGACGAGCTGGTCAACGCCATCCTCTCCTCCGGACGCGGGCTCGGGAATATGGTGGACAACTTCCAGGGCCTCGCCGCCAAGGCCGCGGGCGGGCGCCTGGAGATGGAGCGCTTCGACCGGGCGACAGGAGAGGTCGTCCGCAAGCTGGTTGACCCCAAGAACAAGAAGGACCTGCTTCAATTCTGGCTCGAAGGGGGCCAGGCCGAGGGCATCAAGGGGGGCATGGAGCGCCTCTCGAAGACCCTCGGCGGCCTCCAGAGCACCCTCAAGGACAACATCGCGGCCTTCTTCCGCGAGGTCGGCAAGGCGGGCTTCAACGACGCCGTCCGCGAGCTGCTCATGGTGTTGATCCAGGGCGCCCCCGACGCGACCACAGCCGCGCAGGCCCTCGGGAAGATGCTCGCCTCGCTGATCCGGGACTTCACGCGCCTGGTCAAGTGGGTCAACACGAGCGCCGTCCCTGTGTTCGGGCGCCTGAGCGTCGCCGTCCGCGACAACGTCGCCCCCATCATGCAGGTCGCCAAGGCCCTCGCGCTGCTCGCCCTCCCGGCGGGCTTCGTCTTCCTGCTGCTGGAGGACCTCTACACCTACCTCAGCGGCGGCGACTCGCTGATCGGCGACGCCCTCGGCGGCCTGGAGAGCGCGGGCGGCAACTTCACCCTGCTCGCCCAGGCCATCAAGGGTGGACTTCAGGCGCTCAAGGGGTTCGGCCTCCAGCTCGCCGCCATCTTCAGCGGCCAGGCGGTCGGGGGGCCGCTGGGCACCTTCGTCAACCTGGTCCGCAGCGTGTTCGGGATGCTCCGGAGCGAAGGCCCCTCATCGCTCCAGACGCTCTTCACCTTCGCCCGCCCCCTCCTCGACAACCTCGCGCGGATCTTCCTCCAGGTGCGCGGCGTCGTAGTCCGCGTGTTCGACGCCTTCACCACCGTCGCCGCCCCGGCCTTCAGGCTGCTGTGGGCGGTCGCCAAGCCGATCCTCAAGCTCCTGATCCTGTGGTTCGGCTTCATCGGCTTCGCAACCCTCACGCTGTGGGGGTTGATCTGGGACAACTTCCTCTCCCCTCTCCTCGACGGCCTGGCGGAGCTGCTGGGCTTCGTCGCGCGTGTGGCGGCGGGGTGGATGGAGCTGTGGGTGCCCGCCTTCGAGACGATCTACGGCTGGGTGGAGAAGCTCATCGACGCCGTGTTCGAGCTGCTCGGGATCGACCTCGGGCCGCTCAACAAGCTCTTCGGTGCGGTGGACGCCGCGTTCGGGGTGGACGGCGGGGGCGCGAAGGCCCAGACGGCCCCGCTCCTCGCCGCCGGCGCTGGCGGGGGCAAGGGCGCCATCAACGCCCCCACGACGGTCGGCAGCGTCACCGTCCAGGTCCAGGGCACCACCGACATGGGGCCTGCCCAGCTCGCCGCCGCCACCGAGGCCGGGGTCCGCAAGGGGCTCCCCCCCGCCCAGAACCTCCGCAACATCCAGTAGGAGGACGCCGCCATGCCTGCACTCTACGGCGCCAGCCTCCTCACCGCCGACGGCGAGGAGTTCATCCTCGACGCCACCCCCACCATCGAGATCAGCCGAGACGCCGACGCCACCTCCTACGAAGTCGAGGAGGGCGCCGACATCACCGACCACGTCCGCGTCCAGGCGCGCGCCCTGTCGGTCAGCGCTGTCCTGAGTGACACCCCCGGCTACGAGGCCCCGGCGGTGGGGCGCGCCTCGGCGCAGCTCGACCGCCTCCACCAGCTCATGCTCGCTCGCCAGCCCCTCACGCTCATCTCCGCGCTGGAGGTCGTCGAGCGGGTCATCATCACGGGGCTCCAGGCGAGCCGGGGGAGCACGACCTCCTGGACGGTGTCGCTGGACCTCCAGGAGATCCGCACCGCGGCGACGGCGACGGCGGAGATCCCGCTGGCGCTCCTCAAGCCGAAGGCCAAGCCGAAGGGGGGCGCAGCCGACCCCAAGGGTGCCGACCAGGGCACCCAGACCGGGACGCCTGCCACCCCCGAGGGCGCCGCCGCCGGGCGCAAGAGCGTCGCCAAGGGAGGCCTCGACAGCATCCTCAACCTCGTCAACGGAGGAGGCTGACCCATGCCCATCGAGCTGCCCGCCCCCATCTACCCCGCCTCCACCTACCAGATCGCCCTCGACGGCGCCGTCTACCGCCTCGCCTGGCGGTGGCTGGAGCGCCAGCGAAGCTGGTACCTCAGCCTGTACACCGCCGACGAGACCCCGCTGCGCCTCGGCGTCCGCGTCGTCCTCGACCGGCCCCTCTGGGGGCGCCTCCGGGGGACGCAGCGCCCGGCGGGGGAGCTGCTCGCCGTGGCTCTCCCAGGCTCCGAGTCCGAGCCCGGCGCCGCTGACCTCGGAGGGCGGGTCCGCCTCATCTACTACAGCGCCGCCGAGCTGGAGGCGCTGGCCGCCGCCGTCCAGGCCGCCGCCGACGCCGCCGAGCTGATCATCGAGGAGGTGCCCTGATGGGTGAGCTCTTCCAGCGCCAGATGCGAGTCGAGGTGGGCGTCCCCGGCGAGGAGGGCCGCGCGTGGAGCGCGCTGCGCCTCACCTGCGCCGCCCAGAAGACGTCGCGCTCCGCCCCCAACGCCGCCGAGATCACCCTCACCAACCTCAACGCCGACAGCCGAGGGTGGCTGGAGAAGAAGGGGCTGGCGGTGCAGGTCTTCGCGGGCTACGGCAGGGAGGCCCCCCCGCTGCTCTTCGCGGGCCAGGTGGACAAGGTGACGCACGAGCTGTCGGGCACCGACTGGACCACCACCCTCCAGGCCCGCGACGGCGCCGCCGCCCTCCGCGCCCTCACCGGGGCCTCCGCCTGGCGCGGTCCCCTGAGCAGCATCGAGGTCCTCCGTCGCGTCGCGTCTGCGATGAACCTCAAGCTGCCGGCGCTGCCCGCTGGCCTCACCGTCATCACCTACCCCAACGGCTACATCCCCGCCCCCCGAGGCCGCGAGACGCTCGACGCCCTCGCCGAAGAGGTGGGCTTCGAGTGGAGCATCCAGAGCGGAGCGCTCCTCCTGGCGCTCCGGGGTGACGCCGCGACGCCGCAGGTCCGGCTCATTGAGCCGGGGACCGGCTTGATCGGCTCCCCCGAGAAGACCAAGCGCGGGGTGACGTTCAGCGTCCAGCTCGACGCCCGCCTCACCCCCGGCGATCTGGTGCAGCTCCGCTCGCGGGTGATCAGCGGCCTCTTCGTGGTCCGCGCCGTCGAGCACACAGCGGACAACGCCGAGGGCGACTTCAAGACCACGGTGGAGGCGACAGCGCGATGACGACGACCTACAGGCTGGACGAAGACACCATCGAGGAGGCCGGGGCGGTCGAGCAGATGCAGATCGTCGCGAGGAGCGAGCTGCACAAGCTCAACACCCTCAGCGTCGGCAAGGTGCTGGCCTTCGACCGCGCCCGCGGCGCCGCCGAGGTGGAGCTGTCGGTGAAGCGCTACGTCGTCGGCGAGGAGGGCCGCACCTACTACCCCGTCACCCTCCTCGCCGCCCTCGTCGCTGCCCCAGGCGGCGCGGGCCAGGCCCTCACCTCCCCGCTGGAGCCCGGTGACCTGGTGGTGGTGGGGTTCTCGCGCGAGGCCCTCGACGCCTGGGTGGAGCAGGGGGCGCACAACGTCGAGCCCCGCTCGCCGGAGCTCTTCGGCGCCATGCACGCGATCATCATGGGGCGCGTCCAGCCCTTCGGGGCGCCGCTGGCCTGGGAGGAGGGCGTGACCTGGCTCGGCGACGATCCCTACCAGGGCGGCCCGGTGGAGGCCGGTGACGCGCGGGTGGGCCTGCGGGTGAGGCGTGGTGGCTCGGTGGAGCTGGCGCGCATCCAGACCGGCCAGCCCAAGGTG
>CAUJGC010000007.1 GCA_963169075.1 Myxococcota bacterium | reverse complement strand
TGCCTCCCGGACCCGGCGCGCTGCGCCGGGGTGGAGCTTCCCAACCTCCGCGCGCGCCGTGTGGAGGCGGCGCCTGGGGTCTACCTGGCGGGTGAGCCCATCTCGGCCTCCTTCCTCTTTGAGAACAGCGGCCCGCTCCCCGTCGCGGCCCCTGCGACCTGCGACATCGTGCTCAGCCTGGACGAGGTCTACTCGCCAGACGACGTGGTCCTCTGGTCTTTGGACGCCGACCTCCCGGCGTTTGGGGTGGGGCTGGGGGAGGGGGAGGGGCGGCTGCCGGAGGACATCGCGACGGGGCGCTATCACGTCCTGGGCGTCTGCGATCCCCGGGGCCTCGTCGCGGAGGCCAACGAGGTGGACAACCTCGGGCGCTCGGAGGGGGTGGTCGAGGTGGTGGATGATCTGCTCCTGACGCTCCCGGATCTGGTCCCGCTCCGCTTGACGAACGCCGATGGTGGACCGATCCAGCTCTTCTTTGATGGCGCTCGTATCCACGCCACGCTCCAGGCGAGCCTCTTGAACCAGGGCGGGCGCGGGGTGCGGGGCTTCGAGCTTCGGCTCCTCTGGAGCGCGGACGCCGCGTGGAGCGCCGATGATGTGACGATATCCGAGACGTATGTAGAGTATATCTACTCTGGAGACACGCTCGACGTGAGCGTCGAGGTGGACTCCCATGAGGCGCTTGAGTCGGGTTATCTCCTATGGATTGCAGACTTCTGGGATGAGGTGGCTGAGTCGAATGAGGACAACAACACCCTCATCGTCCCCGTCGAGGTGACGCTGGACCCGGCGCTGGAGCGCTGCCTGGCGGATCGCTTCGAGCCCAACGAGACGGCGGAGTCCGCGCCCCGGCTGGAGCCGGGGCGCTACGAGGAGCTTCTGGTCTGCATCGCGGAGCGTGACTTCTACCAGCTCTGCCCGCCTGCGGGGGCCGCGGCGCGCGTCCAGCTGAGCTTCTCGGATGCGCTGGGGGATATCGATGTTTATCTGACGAATCACCTCGGTGAGCGTCTGGGCGCCTCCACAGGGGTCTCCGACGAAGAGGAGCTGAGGTTTATGGGGACGGGGGAGTGCTTCGCGCTGGAGATCTTTGTCTTTCAAGGCGTCGCACAGGATCTGTTCAACACCTATACATTGGACTACCGCGTCGCGCTCCCTTGAGGTGGGGGGCCTGGGGCGGCTCGCCTCCAGTGGATTGAGGTTTTTGTGGTTTAATTTAATGGTTTTTGTTTTGATTTGTTGGTTTTTGTTGGGTGCCTCCGGCGGCTGGGGGTCAGCGACCCCCAGACCCCCTTTTACCCGGCCCTGGGGGGCGGGGTGTGGTAGCCTCCTGGGTGGTGTCAGGCGCCGCGTCGCGGCGAAGGTGAGGAGGTGCAGGTGAGCCGAGCGAGGTGGTGGTGGTTGGCGGCGGCGTTGTGGCTCGGGGCGGGGTGCCAGTCGGGTTATGCGCCGACAGGGGAGGCGGGGGAGCCTTGCCAGGCAGACAGCGCGTGCGCGTCGGGGCGGGTGTGCGTGGCCTTTGTGTGCGTGGACGCGCGGGAGGCGTCCCCGGCGCCGCTGCCGCCAGACGCCGGGAGTCTGGACGCCGGGTCAGGCGAGGCGGACAGCGGCGAGGTGTCTTGCACGCCGGGCGCGCTGAGCTGCCTGGACGCGACGACGCGGCTGCGGTGCTTTGAGGGGGTGCCGGAGCCGCAGCCGCTCCCCTGCGCGGCAGGGGAGCAGTGCCGGGCCGGGGCCTGCATCCCGGCGGACGCGGTGTGCGTGGAGGGGGAGGGGCGGTGCGGCGTCGCGACCGCTGCGCTGGAGCGCTGCGTGGGCGGGGCCTGGGCGCCGGAGCGGACCTGCGAGGAGGGATGCCTGCCCTACCCGGCTCGCTGCGCGGGGCCCGCGGGGTTGAGCAACCTGCGGATGCGCTCGGTGAGCGGTGAGGCGGGGCGCTTCCGGGCGTCGAGCCCCTACCGCGTCTCCCTCCAGGCGGACAACACCGGGGAGGCGGCGGTGGAGACGCTGGTGACGTGCGACGTGGTGATGAGCGCGGACGCGATCTACGACGCGCGGGACGAGACGCTCCTGTCGCTTGGGGCGCTGCTGGCTCCCGGCGCGTTGCTCTCGTCGGGGGAGGTGGAGGTGCTCCTGCCGCCTCGGGTGGCGCCGGGGACCTACCACCTCCTGGGGGTCTGCGATCCGCTCCAGCGCCTCGACGAGCGCGACGAGGACGACAACGTCGTCACCGCAGGGCCGCTGCTGGAGATCGTGGCGGGGGAGCCGCCGTCGCTCCCGGAGCTGACGCTCTCGAACCTTCAGGTGTTTGGTGAGCGTCAGGTGAGCCCCATCTACAACGGGGAGGGGCTCTATGTGGGCTTGACCGTGCGGAACCTGGGGGATGCGCCTGCGCCGCCTGCCGTGATCGCGGTCTGGTTGAGCCGCGATCCCACCCTGGAGGAGTCCGAGGACATCCTGGTTGTGCAGGGGCAGAGCCCCGCGCTGGCGCCCCGCGAGATCTCGCGCTGGAGCCCGGACGAGCTGGTGCTGCTCGCGCTGGAGCCGGGGCTCTACTACCCGCTGCTGGTGATCGATCCAGGGCAGGAGGTGGCCGAGGCGCGCGAGGACAACAACCTCCTGCGCGGCGCGCCCATCCTGATCGATGGCCCCATCGAGCCGCCCTGCCCGACCGACGCGCTGGAGCCCAACGGCACCGGGGCGCCGCAGCGCGTGGAGGCGGGGGCCTATGAGGAGCTCTGGACCTGCTGGCGCGACGCGGATCTCTACACCCTCTGCCCTCCGCCTGGAGCGACGGTGACGATCCGCGCGACGCGCCTCACGCCGGAGATCACCCTGGAGCTCACCGTCGCCACGCCTGAGGGCGCCTTCTGGACCTCCTCCGACGTCTACGATGGCCCCCTGGAGCTCAGCAGGGTCAGCGCGGGCGGCTGCTACGAGATCGAGGTGCGGGAGTCGCCCATCCCCCGCAACACCCGCTACCGGATGGAGGTGCGGGTGGAGTGAGGCGCCTAGAGCGGGACCGCCCGCGTCCCGTGGCGCCACGCCTGCCACGCGCTCTGCCCCAGGAAGAGGAGCATGAAGAGGAGCCAGAGCTGGAGGCTGAAGAGCGCCAGCGCCACCAGGGGCGCCAGCGCGATGAGCCCCACCAGCCCCGCCGTGCGGACGGACCACTCGGCGCGGTCGTAGCGCTTGCTGAAGAGGCGCAGGGCGTAGACCAGCGCCCGCCCGCCGTCCAGCGGGAAGATCGGCAGCAGGTTCAGGAGCGAGAACCCCACCGTCGCCATCAGGATGTTCCCCGCCAGCGCTGGCGCCAGCGGGCTGTGCTCCAGGAGGTAGAGCCCAGCGAAGGGGAGGCCCACCAGCGCCCCCGCCACCGGGCCCGCCAGCGCGATGAGGAGCCCGTCTTTGGGCTTGTAGCGGCTGGTGTTGGTGCAGAGGCCCCCCATCCCCCAGAGCATGATCTGGCTGCGGCCATAGCCCAGGCGCTTGATCGCCAGCGCGTGCCCCACCTCGTGGGCCAGGAGCGCCAGGATCAGGATCGGCACCCAGGCCAGCTGGAGGATGTGGCGGTCCACCCCCGGGCCCCAGCCCGGGAAGACGAAGAGCGCCAGCAGGATCAGGAAGGTGAAGTGGATATGGATCGGAAACCCGAGGAACGTAAAGACTTTCTTGGCGCCGCGCATGGTCGTGACCTCCTTGGCGGGCCCCTCGGCGGAGGCCCATAGGAGGAGAATATGGGCGCGGCGCGGCCTCGGTAAAGTGAGGCGGGTGACGCTTTGCGGCGTCAGATGTCTGAGCCGCGGCCCGCGCGCGTGGACCTGAAGCCCGGCAGGCCGGGAGTGAGGTGAGTTGGCACGCACCTTGTTATAGCTTCGTCCCGAGACGCGGCCTCGCCGCACACCGCTCCGCTGAACGCCGCTGGCACAGCCCGAAGGACACCCGCCATGACTCGCCGCGCCACCCTCCGCAGCCGCTCCTCGCTCGCCGCTCTCGCCACGACGATCCTCGCCCTGGCCCTCCTGGGCCAGGCCTGCGGCGACGCGGACTACACCGAGGAGGACGAGAACAACAGCGCCAACAACAGCGCCAACAACAGCGCCAACAACAGCTCCAACAACAACAACGACCCCTGCGCCGCCCTCTCGCCGGACGCCTGCGAGGCCGACCCGCGCTGCGAGCTGCGGAGCATCTCGGCCCCCTGCGCCGGTGACGAGGAGTGTCCGAGCATCGCGGAGCTGGTCTGCGTCCAGGCGGGTTGCTTCACCGACGCCGACTGCCCCAGCGGCTACGGCTGCGTGGTGGATCACGGCTTCAGCAACAACGAGCCTGGCTGCGACTGCCCGCCCTGCGCGCCCGGCGAGGACTGCTTGTGCGCGTGCGACGACACGATGGGGGATGCGATCGCGCCGGCTCCTGAGCCGTCGGTGGGCTACTGCGCGCCGCAGGAGCCGGGGTGCTACAGCGACGCCGAGTGCGGCCCCAACCAGCGCTGCCAGATCCTCTACGACGTCCCGTGCTACTGCCCGCCCTGCGAGGCCGGCGAGGAGTGCCCCGAGTGTGATTGCGGCGGCGGCGGCGGGGCCCTCCCGCCCGACGGGATCTGCGTGGACGTGGAGATCCCCTGCTGGGGCGACGCCGACTGCGGCCCCAGCCAGTTCTGCGACCCGAGCTTCAGCGGCGACGAGCCCCAGCCCGAGCCCTTCCCGTGTGACTGCGCCTGCGCGGAGGGTGAGCCGTGCGATTGCGCCTGCGCCCAGCCCTCGCCTGAGCCCCCCTACGGGATCTGCCGCGAGCGCAACACCTGGTGCTCGTGGGACGGCGACTGCGCGCCGGGGGAGCGCTGCGAGTTCGGGCCGGTCCCGCCCGACTGCGCCTGCCCCGTCTGCGAGGAGGGCGAGCCCTGCGAGCCCTGCGATTGCGGCGGCGCGCCCGCTCCCGGCGGGATGTGCGTCCCGGCGCAGGTCGAGTGCGGTGATGGGGAGCCGGTCTTCTGCGACGCCGAGCCCCCGATCTGCCGCGGCGGCGTCGTCGTGGGGCGCGGCGGCTGCTGGGCCTGCGTGGACCCGGTGACCTGCGAGGACGTGCCCTGGGGCGGCTGGTGCGACGACGGCAGCGCGCTGGTCTGCAACGCCATCGAGCCCACCTGCCCCCCCAACGCGATCAGCGCGGTGCAGGACGGGTGCTGGAGCTGCGTGGACCCGGAGACGTGTGAGCCGACGGTACAGCCTGGCGGGTGCGAGGACATCGCAGACCCCGCAGCCTGCGCGGAGCTGGGGTGCTCCTGGTTCTCCTGCCCCCAGGACGTGCAGTGCGAGGCCCCCGGCGGCGCCTGCTTCCCCAACACGCCTCCGGTGGCGCTCCCCTTCGCCACCCTGACCCCGGACTGCGCTCCCGATGACGGCCCCGCCTACCGGCTGATGGCCGGCGAGGGGCCGCTGGCCTGCGGTGAGGTGAGCCGGGCGGGGCGCTTCGTGGAGATCTACAGCTGGGCCTACGGGGCCGATCAGCTGGAGGCGGGCGCCAGCTACGACCTGAGCGGCGCCATCACCTACTGCGAGCAGGGCGACTGCGCCGAGGGGTTGAGCGGCGCCCTCTACCTCGGGGATGACGCCGAGGCGGGGCGCCTCAGCGGTCAGGTGCTCTTCTACTTCCGGGGCGACGTGCTCCTCTTCTCCTTCGAGGCCGAGCGCTGCATGAGCCTGGGCTTCTGCGGGTGAGGTGAGCGGGGGGCTGGAGGCGAGGCGTCGGAAAATAAGCACAAAAAAAAAAAAA
>CAUJGC010000006.1 GCA_963169075.1 Myxococcota bacterium | reverse complement strand
GGCCGTCCGGGGTTGCGGGCGACCCGGGGCCCTGCCACACGCACGCCTCCTACGCCAACGCGTACTACATCCCTTTTTTATCGCGTTTGAGCGGGGGGTGGGCTGTGGCGGCCCTGGAGGGGGCGCGTCCTGGGCCGTCGTCGCTACCAGGGGAGCGCGTCGCCGTTGGCGTGGAGGAACGCCCCGGTGGTGTCGAGGGTGAGGGCGTCGATGCGCGCGATGAGGCCCTGCGCGGACTCCTCGACCGGGATGCCGCGGCCGCCGGTCATCTCGGTGGCGACCATGCCGGGGTGGAGGAGGGCGACGGCGATGCCGCGCGGCTTCAGGTCCAGCGCGAGGGAGACGCCCGCCATGTTGACCGCCGCCTTGGACATCCGGTAGCCGTACATGCTGCCGGAGGTGTTGTCTGCGATGGAGCCCATGCGGCTGGTGATGATCGCGACCTTCGCCGCCGAGGCGAGGCGGGGGAGGAGCGCGTGGGTGACGCGGAGCGGCCCGAGGGCGTTGACCTCGAACTGGAGGCTGATGCCCTCAAAGTCGAGGTGATCGAGGGTCTCGCGGCGGAGGATACCCGCGTTGTTGATGAGGATGTCCAGGGTGGTGCCCTGGAGGGCGTCTGCGAGGGTGTTGACCCCCTCCGGGGTGGCGACGTCCACGCCGGTGATGATCTCGACCTGGAGGGCCTCCAGCTCGGGGGAGGCCTCGCGGCAGGCGGCGATGACGCGATCGCCGCGCCGGGCGAGCTGGCGGGCCAGCTCCAGTCCGATGCCGCGGTTGGCGCCTGTGATGAGGACGGTGTCCATGCGTGCGACTCCTTGTGGAGAGGAGGTTGTGCCGTATATCCTCACCGCAGCCCCCGATGTGGCGCAGGATATCGGGAGGAGCACTTAGGCACCCCGCTGCGCAGGTCAAGCTGAGGCGCGATGAGCGAGGGCAGAGGATTAGGCGCAGGTGAGCTCTTCGCGGAGCGCTACCGGATCGAGCGGATGATCGGGGAGGGCGGCTTTGGCGCGGTGTACCGCGCGCGGCAGCTGGATCTGGATCGGGTGGTGGCGCTCAAGCTCCTGCACCGGGATCAAGGCGAGGATCGCGCGCGGGAGGAGCGCTTCATCCGCGAGGCGCACCTGATCCGCGATCTGGAGCACCCGCACATCGTGCGCCTGCACGACTACGGGAAGGCGCCCGACGGGCGCCTCTTCATCGCGCTGCAATACCTGGAAGGCGAGGCGCTGGACGATCGGCTGGATCGGTCGGGTGCGCTCTCGGTGCAGCAGTGCGCGCACATCGCGGCGCAGGTGCTCCGGGCGCTGATGGAGGCGCACCGCCACGGGATCATCCACCGCGACATCAAGCCCTCCAATATATTTCTGTGTCAGTATTCAGGAAGCCCGGACTTTGTAAAGCTCCTGGACTTCGGGCTGGCGAAGCCGGTCTTCGCGAAGGCGGAGGGGCCGGAGAAGATCACGGTGCAGGGGCAGCTGGTGGGGACGCCGATCTACATGGCGCCGGAGCAGATCCTGGGTGAGGGGCTGGGGCCTGGGACGGATCTCTACGCGCTGGGGTTGGTCATGTCGGAGATGCTGACGGGCCAGACGGTGTATCGCGGCGACAGCCTGATGCACATCTACGCGCAGCAGCTCTCCAGCCAGGCGGTGCCGCTGCCCGAGGCGGTGCGCGGCTCCGCGCTGGGGCCGATCATCGTCCAGGCGACGGACAAGCAGGCCAGCGCGCGCTTTGAGAGCGCGGCGGCGATGCTCCAGGCGCTTGAGGCGGCCTCGGCGCAGGGGGCCTGGTCCATCACTGCGCCACAACAGGACTTTCTGGATGTCCCGCGCCCGGCGCCTCGGGACACGTCCGCGCGCGCCTTTGAGCAGACGACCGAGAGCGCGGCGGTGACGCCGCCGCCGGTGGCGCCGCCGCGTCCGGCTCGCCCGCCGCGGGAGGCCCCGGCCGCGGAGGCGCCGCCGGGGCCTCCCGCGGCGCGGCGGAGCCCGGGGGCTGCGGTGTGGGTTTTGACGGCGGCGGGGCTCCTGGTGGCGGGGGGCGGCGCCGCGGCGCTCTTCTGGGCGCTGGCGGTGGAGCCCGACCCCGAGCCGGTGGAGACCCCGCGCCCTCTGATCAAGCCGGTGAGCGCGGACAGCGAGGCGCCGTCAAGCGGGCCGGTCGCGCGTCGTGCGCGCCGTCGTGCGGCGCCGCACCACCCGCTGCCCGGCGATCCGGCGCGCTTCGCGCCGCTCGACTATCTGGAGCAGGCGAGCGCGCTGGCGCGGGAGCGGGAGCGCGACGCGCAGCTGGTCCAGGCGCAGCTGGAGCGGGTCACGCCCAGCGGCGTGATCGATCTCAAGGCGCCCGGGGGGCGGGCGCTCTACCGCTTTCGATCTCCCGCGCGCTCGCGCAGCGGCGGCGGCGAGTGCCTGGTGGAGGTCCGCGTGGACGCCGAGGGCGCGACGGTGCGCCTCGCCCGGAGCGCCAGCTGCGCCGAGCCGCTGGCTGCGCCGCCGCGCTGCACCCCCGCCGAGATCTGGCGCAAGGCGCGCCAGGCGGACCCCCACGCCAACCACGCCCACGCCGATCTGGTCGTCTTCAACCGCGAGTGGCTCTTCAAGACCGGCATGGACGAGAGCATCATGACGATCCCAGATAATTGTGACTGATTTGTTGTTGTTTTTAGTTAAATTGTATTGATATCTGCTTTTCTACGCCTGTGCGGCGCTGCGGGCGCCCCGTCCGGGGCGCCCCCTCAGCGCACGCAGATGACGTTCGCGGTCTGGGCCGGGTTGCTCAAGTAGGGCCCTGAGCTGCGGGTGGTCAGCGTCCACAGGCCGCCGTTGAGGTGGGTGGAGGCCGCCAGCGCCAGCGCCGGGCGGATGGGGATGCCCCGGAAGGGCGTGGCGGTCCAGAGGTAGGTGGAGGCGCCCAGGGGCTCGAAGGGCGGCGGGGTGTCCTCGGTCGAGAGGAAGTCGATCAGGGTGAGGTACTCCTTGGCGGTGGGGAGGCGCCAGTCGCTCTCGCCGTCGCGGGTGAGGCCGTCGCAGAGGGCGAGGGCGGCGCCCCAGCCCTGGTTGGTGCCCTCCAGGCGTCGGGTCCACTGGAGGCCGGTGGCCTGGTCGAGGAAGCTCTCGCCGCTGGGCTGCGTCGCGAAGCGCGGGCTGGGGAGGGCCGCCGCGGGCCGCTTGACGCAGAGGGCGGCGTGGCGCGAGGCGTTGGAGGGGCTGGCGTTCTGGATGAGGCCGTTCTCCAGCGAGAGCGCCTTGGCCGAGCCCGTTGAGCTGAGCCCGCTGTCAACCTCGCGGGACCAGAGGCTCTGCGTTCCCTCCGGGAGCGCGAAGAGGTCCGGGAAGCCGGCGGAGGGCAGCGCGCCATAGTCGACGAGGGAGGACAGCTCTGCGCTGGAGGGGAGGCGCCAGCCCTGGTCCTCGGCTGTGTTGAGCGCGCGGCACGCGCAGTGGGCGTCGAGGAGGTGGGTGAAGGTCTCTGCGCTCGCCTGCCAGACCAGCGCGCTGCGCTCGTCTGTGACGCGCCCCTGCGCCTGGGTGAGGAGCGGCGTCGGCTCGACGCGGGTGCCGTCCTGGGGTGGGGCGCTGGCGCAATCCATGACCTGGGTGCCGTCGATGCAGTAGGCGGTGGGGGAGTCGCTGGGGACGCGCTGGAGCGTGAGGCCGTCGCCGTCGGGCCAGGGCGAGACGACGAAGGGGAGCGCGGTGGGGGTGTTGGCCTCGCTGGCGGGCGTCGCGCGCCAGCGGAGGGTCACGGGGCCGGTGGTGGCGCCCGGCGGCACGGCGACGAAGAGGCGGCCTGGCCCGTCGATCCAGGCGGGCCGGACCTCGATCTGGGCGTCGGCGGTCTGGAAGAGGATCCCCAGGATGGGCGTGTCGAGCGCGTCGCTTCCGAAGCCTGCGCCGAGGACCTCGACCAGCTCATAGGGGCGTCCCGCCCAGGGGTCTCCGCAGGTCTGCATCGAGGCGATGCTGGGGAGGGCGCGGAAGGCGCTGGCCGTAACGGCGCGGCCATCCGGTGTGCGGACGACGACGGGGGTGTCCTGGTAGTCGCTGCAGAAGCCCGCCTGGCCGCCGAAGGAGGTGCCGCACGGGAGGGGGACGCGGACGCGGATGCGGGTGGGGCTCCAGGCGAGGATCTCGGCGGCGATGCCGTTGCGGTCGTTGGCCTCGAACTCGGGGATGCCGACCCAGAAGAGGACGTCGCCCTCGATCCCGAAGCCCGACCCGGTGAGCTCGATCTCTTCGCCGATGTGTCCTTCGACGGCGCTGAGGACGGGGTTCATCGGGACGGAGGGGAGGATCTGGAGGTTGAAGGGGGCCTCCTCGCCTTGGGCCGAGACGAGGCGCCCGGCGCCGGAGGTGGCCCCTGCGGGGACGATCACCTCGACGCGCCGGTCGGCCCAGGTGACGAGCTGTCCGGGGCGGTCGTCGGGGGCGAAGCGGACCTGCCCGGGGTTGGCGCCGAAGAGGAGGCCCTCCAGGGTGAGGGTCGCGCCGCGCTCAGCGGCGGCCGGGGTGGTGCGGAGCACCGTGGGCTGCGTGACGACGGTGAGCTGGGCGGTGGTGGAGTCGCCTGCGGCGGTGGTCAGGGTGATGGGGCCGGTGGCGGCGCCTGCCGGGACGACGACCTCGACCCGGGTGTCGGTCCAGAGGGTCGGGGTCGCAGGGAGGTCGGGGGAGAAGGTTATAGATCCTTGTGTGTTTTCAAATAAAAATCCATGTATGATCAATGTATCCCCAGCGACGGTCACGCCGGGCTCCAGGCGTCCGATGCGGGGCTGGGTGTTGCAGGCGCCCTCAAAGCACCCCCCGCGGCAGTAGACCGTGGTGAGGAGCTGGCAGCCGGGGGCGGTGGAGTAGGCTGGATCGGGGGCGCAGGTCCGCAGCACCTCGGGGCCGACGCAGGTCGGCGTGAAGTCCTCCGGGCAGAGGCGGGTCCAGGCAGGCGCGCCCTGGCCCTGCATCACGTCGGGGAGGGTCGGAGGGCAGGTCGAGCAGGTCGGCCCCGCCCCGGTGTAGCGGCACGCCCCTTCGCACGGCTCGACCGCGGGCACCTCGCCGCAGCGCGAGCCCGCGTCGCAGCGGAGGATCGCGTGGCGGGTCGCGTCCTGGGGGTCGAGGTCGCAGGCGGCCGACTCGGTGGCGCAGAGGCCGCGCTGGGGAGCGCAGGGGAGGCAGTCGGGGCAGTTGGCGAGGGTCATCTCGCTGTAGGAGCAGTAGCCGTCGTTCTGGCAGGGCTCCTGCTGGGGGCAGCGGGCGTTGCACGCGTCGATCTGGGCGCGGTCGCCGCGCGCCTCGCAGGCGCTCTGGCAGAGGAGCTGGGTCTCGCCGCGCTCCACCTCGCAGGTCGAGTCCCCGCAGGTGAAGGCCGGGCAGTCCATGGGGCAGTTCATGGCGTCCTCGACGCCCGCGCAGGTCCCGTCCCCGCACGCGAAGTCGAGCCCGACGCAGTCCGAGGCGCAGGTCCAGAACTCGCCGCCAGCGCAGACGCCATCGAGGCAGAGGCTCTTCAGCCCGCCCCGGCAGTCCTGGGGGCAGTTGAAGGGCGTCTCCGGCGAGGCGCAGACGCCGTCGCCGCAGCGGATGAGCTGGGCGCAGTCGCGGGGGCAGGAGGCGCTGTTCTCGGTGGCCTGGCAGGAGCCGTCGCCGCAGTAGCCGGGGCCGCAGTCCAGCTCGCACCAGGTCGGCTCGTCCTGGAGGTGCTCCTGGGCGGCGACATCGCAGCGGCCGTCGCCGCAGGCCGAGACGCAGCAGTCGCGTGGGCAGGCGCCGCAGGAGGGGTCGCCCTCGGGGCACTCGCAGCGCTCGACGGGCTGGGCGCAGAAGCCGTCGCCGCAGGTGCCGCGGCAGTCCTGGGGGCAGGCGAAGAGGTCTTCGCCCAGGAAGACGTCGCAGGAGCCGTCGCCGCAGCGGCAGTCCAGGGCGCAGGTGGCGGTGTCCTCCAGCGGGGCCGTGCAGCGGCTGTCGCCGCAGACCGAGCACGCGGAGGTGGGGAGGGTGAAGATCGCCAGGAGGAGCCCCTGGCACGAGGCCGCGTCCCGGCTGCACGTGTCGCAGGTCTGCTCCAGGCGCCGCGCGATGTCCTGGGCGCAGGGCGTGTCGTTGGGCGGCGTGGCGCGGATGCCGCGGAAGCCGTTGGCGGCGGCGGCTGGCGCCAGCTGGTACTCCGCGAAGGTCGCCCCGCCGTAGATCCCGCCGACGCTCAGGCCCGAGCGGCGCTGAAGCTCCACCAGCGAGGGGCAGTCCACCTGCCCGGTCAGCTCGCTCAGCGCGTCGTCTTTGTCCTCGGGCTCCTCCTGGCCGCAGCACCCCGCCAGGAGCGCCGCGAGGGTGATGAGCGCTCCGAAGAGCGCGCTCCAGGTCTTCATGGCAACACCTCCAGGCGCGCGCTGCTCAAGGTCAGGCCGGTGCGGGTCACCAGCACGATCGGGCCCGTGAGGGCGCCCTGCGGGACGGCGGTGGTGACGACGCCGTCCTCCCAGACCCCGGCGGTCGAGGCGAGGTTCGGCGTGAAGTACACCTCGCCTGCCCCCGGCCCGAAGCCGTACCCCTGGAGCGTGATCACGTCGCCCACGCGGGCGCTCAGCGGGAAGGTGGAGGTGATGGCGCCCTCGACGGCGTCGCAGCGCTGCTCGGGGGCGTTGCAGCGCTCGTAGCTCTGGCAGGACGCCAGGGTCTGCCAGCCGATGCAGCGCGAGCCCCCCGCGTTATCCCGGCACTGCTCGACGAAGCGCCCGTCGTCGCTGCACCGGACCGCGCCGACCTGGCACGGCGCCTCGGGGCAGCCGATCCGGCACCCCTCCAGGGTGCAGAGGGGCGCGTCGCCCAGCGGTTGACCGCTGGGCTCCAGCGCCGCGCGGCAGTCCACGGCCTGCTCGCTGAAGCACCCCGCCAGGCCCGGGAAGGGCTCGCAGAGGATGAGCGTGTCCCCGCTGCAGCGCATCCCCGGCGCCTCGCAGAAGGTCACCGAGGCCAGCTCCTGCGGGCAGGTCTGGCAGCGGCCGCCCAGGCACCCGAACTCACACCGCTCCAGGATCTCGACGCCCAGGCAGGGGCCGCCTGTGTCGTCGGTGCAGACGACCACGTCGTCGCCCTGGCACCCGCGCTGCCCAGGCGCCTCGCAGGCCACCGGCGGGCAGCAGTCCTCGGCGCAGGTGAAGCCTGTCTCGTGGGACTGGCAGTAGGTGTCGCCGCAGGTGGAGTTGGAGCAGACGCCGACCTGCTCGCCTGCGGGGGCGTCCTCCAGGCGGCAGGTGCAGGCGTTGTTGACGCAGACCTTGCCCCGGCACTCCGCGTCGCTGGCGCAAGGCTGGCCCAGCGCGTCGCCGCCGCAGTCGTTGGGGCTGTTGATGAAGCTCTCTCCTCCCGAGCAGATGCCGTCGCCCACCGAGAAGTTGCAGTCGTCCGGGCACGTCTCTGGAGATTCGTCCCCGTCGCAGAGGCCGTTCCCGCACGGGGTCACGCAGTCGATCGGGCAGAGCGTCGGGCCTTCGCCGTTCTCCACATCGCAGAGGCCGTCGCCGCAGGTGCTGGCGCAGTCGATCGGGCAGAGGAGCGCCGTCTCGCCGCCGTCGCACTGGCCGTCGCCGCACGGAGAGCACTCCAGCGGCGGCGCCGCGAAGACCTCTCGCACCAGCGCCTCGCACTGGCCCGGCTGGAGGTTGCAGAACGCGCAGGCGCTGGACTCCAGGCGCGACGCCACCGCGGCGCTGCACCCGGACGGGATGAAGGCGCGGACCTGGGCGCCCTCGATGCGGTACTCGTTGAGTCGCCCCGGCGGGCCGCTGATCTGGCCGCCCGCGCGGGACTGGAGCTGGAGGAGCACCTCGCAGGGGGCCAGGGCCTCCTCCTCCTCGGCGGGGTCGCTGCACCCGCCTCCCACGCCGAACAACCCCAGGGCCAGCCCCAGAGCCAGGATGCGCCGCTTCTGTCTCATCTCGTCTTTGCTCCTGCAACGCGCTCAAGCACCGGAACCTGGGCGCAGCTTAGGAGGTTGATCGGTGGAGCGCAACCCCCCCGTGAGGGCAACCCCCCCGGCCCCGTAAGCTCCTGCTGCGCTGCGCTTCGCAGGAGCAACGGGGCCGGTCCCCCCCGTGACGGGGGGACACCGACGGGATCGGGTGGGTGGGGTGGGGTGGGGTGGGGTGGGGGAGGGGTGGGGGAGGGGTGGGGTGGGGGAGGGGACTGGGTTTTTGAAAGTGACTTTCACTTTCGATCTTGACCTGAGGAGGAGGCGGCGCTAGGGTCGGGTGAATCGAAATTGAAATTCGTTTTCGATTTCGATGGACCATGCGGAGGTGAGGCGATGAGAGCGGGGCGAGGGGTTGTGTGTCGCGCGGCGTGGTGGATCGGGGCGGTGGTGTGGGCGTGGCCTGGGCTGGCGCAGGGGCAGGAGGCGTCGGACGAGGCGAGGCTGGAGGCGTCGGCCGGCGAGGCGGTGTCAGGTGAGGAGGGTGAGGAGGGGGAGGTGGTGGTGGTGACGGGGACGCGGACGCCGCAGCGTCGCTCGGAGTCGCCGGTGGCGACGGAGGTGTTGACGCGGGAGGACATCCGGACGTCGGGTGCGGAGAACCTGGCAGACCTGCTGGAGGAGCACGCGGGGGTGGAGGTGGTGCGTGGGCTGGGCGGAGCGGGGGTGCGGCTCCAGGGGATGGACCCGAAGTATGTGCTGATCCTGGTGGATGGGCAACGTGTGGGCGGGCGCGTGGACGGGACGCTGGATCTGGGGCGCTTCTCGGTGGAGCGGGTGGAGCAGGTGGAGATCGTGCGGGGGGCTTCGACGTCGCTCTATGGGGCGGACGCGCTGGGGGGTGTGGTGAACATCATCACGAAGCAGCCTGTGGAGCCGGTGGAGGCGTCAGGGAGCGCGTCGCTGGGGGAGGTGGGTCGTCAGGACGTGCGGGGGAGCGTGGCGGCGCGGGGCGAGGTGTGGGACGGGGAGGTGGCGGGGAGCTGGCATCGGCGGGCGGCGTTTGATCTGGACCCGTCGGAGCCTTCGACGACGGGGAGCGGGTGGGATGCGTGGTCGGTGTCGGGGCAGGCGAAGCGGCGGCTTGGGGGTGGGGACAGCGCCTCGGGGCAGGTGGAGTACCTGCGTCGGGACACGCGGGGGGTGGACGCGCACGGCGGCGGCGCGGTGGTGGATCGGCGGAACCTGACCGAGACGCTCGCGGTGTCGGCGCGTCCGGAGCTTGGGATCGGCGCCGGGGGCGTGGTGCGGGGGATGGTGGGGTATGCGCTCTTCCGGGATCAGCTCCTGGAGGACCAGCGTGGTGCGGCGGAGCTGGATCGGGTCCAGGAGACGGTGGAGCAGAGCGGTCAGGCGACGGCGCAGGTGGAGGTGCCGCTGGGGGGCGGGCACCGGGTGACGGTGGGCGGTGAGGGTTACGCGGAGGGGCTGCGCTCGGAGCGGCTGGAGGGCGGTGCGGGGCTGCGCTGGCGGTGGGCTGCGCTGGTGCAGGACGTGTGGACGGTGGACGAGGCGCTGACGGTGGTGCCTGGCGGTCGGGTGGATCTGGACACGTGGTCGGGGTGGGCGCCGACGGCGAGCCTGGCGGTGCGGTGGGCGATGGGGGAGTCGTTCGCGCTCCGTGCTGGCGGCGGGCGCGGGTGGCGTGCTCCCGCGTTCAAAGAGCTGCTCCTGCTCTTTGAGAACCCGGGGGCGAACTACCGGGTGGAGGGGAACCCGGACCTGCGTCCGGAGGGCTCGACGAACCTGAACCTGGGCGGGACGTGGACGCCTGCGCGGGGTTTTGAGGTGAATATCAATGCATTTTACAATGATCTGGAGGATCTGATCGGGATCGAGACGCTGGAGGAGGGGGTGGCGGGGCGTGTGTCGCGCTACCGTTACATCAACATCGCGGCGGCGCGGACGCGCGGGGTGGAGTCGCAGGCGCGGCTGCGGCTCTGGAGCGGCGCGACGGCGGAGGTGGGCTACACGCTGCTGGACGCGGAGGATCGGACGGCGGGGGTGCCGCTGGAGGGGCGTCCCCGGCACCGGACGACGGCGGCGCTGACCCAGCGCCACGCGCGGTGGGGCGTGGAGGCGAGCGCGCGGCTGGCGTGGACAGGGGAGCGCCCCTTCTATCTGGACCGTGACGGGGACGGGGTCGCGGAGCGCTTTGACGCGGCGCCCTACGCGTCGCTGGACGCGCGGCTGGGGTGGGAGGTGTGGGGTGGCGCCGGGATCTTTCTTGGGGGCGAGAACCTGCTGAACGCAGGGGATGCCGAGCTGCTGCCGTTGGCGCCGAGGCGCCTCTACGGCGGGGTGACCTTCAACTATTGAGAGGTTTTTGATATGAATTTATATCGGATCAGTGTTGTTTTTTGTGCTGTGCTCCTGCTTGCTGCGGGGTGCGCGGAGGAGCTGGCGCCTCGGGATGACGCGTCGGTGGCGCCGGAGGGAGGCGAGGGGCCGATCCGTCACGAGGCGTCGGGGTCGGGGTGGATCAGCGCGGTGGACGCGAGCGCGGAGGACGGGTGGGTCCACCTGGACATGGACGGGCTGGGGAGCACGTCCGACGCGGCGCTGCGTGGGGACGAGGCGTGGGAGCTGGCGTTCCAGCGGTTCAAGATCGCGACCAACAGCGGGATCAGCGGTCCGGGGGATGTCCGTGTGGCGGCGCTGCGCGGGGCGGACTTCGAGGGGTTGGCGGAGGCGCCTGCGGCGGGGTGGCGCCAGGACGCGGCGGACGGCGACGACGCAGACGTGGACCCGGACCTGGCGTTCCTGGCGCCGGAGCGGTGGTATGACTACAACCCCTCGACGCATGTGCTGACGCCAGCGGACGTGGTCTACGTCGTCCAGACGGGGGCTGGCGCCTTCTTCAAGGTGCGGGTGCTGGACTATTACAGCGCGGCGGGGAGCCCGGCGCACCTGCGGGTGGAGTGGGCGCCGGTGGCGCCGCCGCCGGGCGGGATCATCGAGGAGCCCGATGAGGAGCCGGGTGAGCTTGGGGAGGGGCTGGTGGTGGACGCCTCGGGGCGTGACGTGTGGGTGTATGTGGACGTGGAGGCGGGGGCGGTGGTGCCGGAGGGCGCGGCGGGGTGGGATCTGGCGTTTCAGCGGACGCAGGTGCGGACCCACAGCGGGACCAGCGGGTCGGGGCTGGGGGGCGCGCTGGAGGTGGCGGGGAGCTGGGCTGCGGTGACGTCGGCGGGGACGGTGGGCTACCGGGAGGATGAGCTGGTGCCGCTGCCGGGGCCGCCGGGCTCGGGTGAGGTGTCGGCCAACGCGGTGTTGAGCGCCTGGTATGATTACGACCCGCAGACCCACGCGGTGACGCCTCGGGACGCGGTGTTTGTGGTGCGGACGGCGGACGGGGGCTATGCGAAGGCGCAGGTGACGGGGTACGCGGACGGGAAGCTCTCGGTGAAGCTGGAGGAGGTGCCGGTGGCGCCGGAGGTGCGCCAGGTCACGCTGGCGCCTGCGGAGGCGGGCGGGTGGACCCACCTGAGCCTGCGGCGCGGGGAGATCGTGGCCGCTGAGGAGGCGCCGCTGGGGTGGGATCTGGCGGTGAGCGGCGTGCAGGTGCGGACCAACGGCGGGACCAGCGGCGCGGGGGAGGGCGCTGCGGCGGAGGTGTCGAGCGCGCTGGACGCCTCGGGGAGCCTGGCGGTGGAGGGGCTGGCTGCGGATGAGGTGCTGCCGCTGCCGGGGCCGCCGGGCTCGGGTGAGGCGTCGGCCAACGCGGCGTTGAGCGCCTGGTATGATTACGACCCGCAGACCCACGCGGTGACGCCTCGGGACGCGGTGTTTGTGGTGCGGACGGCGGACGGGGGCTACGCCCGCGTCCGGGTGGACGGGTACGCGGACGGCGCCTTGACGCTCTCCTGGATCTACGCGGGGGCAGGTCGAGACGCCCTGTGAGGGGTGTGTCATGATATCTCTTGATATGTATCAAGATATGTCCGATGAGGTTCATGTCTTTGTAACGGAGTATGGTGACGTATGTATCCAGACACGTCATGCCCGCGTGGTGATGTCGCGGGACGAGTTCATGGCGCGGCTGCGCGCCGCGTGCGAGGGGGCCTCGTCGCTGTCGTCGCCGTCGCGCTCCTGGGGCTCATCGGGTGCGCGCCGCCTGGGGCTGAGGGGGTAGCAGGCGGCGGGGAGGCTGCGTCCAGCGCGCCTGCGGCGCAGGCGGAGCGGCTGGTGACAGTGGGCGGGCCGGTGACGGAGGTGGTCTTCGCGCTGGGGGCCGGGGAGCGCGTGGTGGGGGTGGACACCTCCAGCGTGTGGCCGGAGGCGGCGACGGCGCTGCCGCAGGTGGGCTACCAGCGGAAGCTCTCGCCGGAGTCGATCCTGGCGTTGAGGCCGACGCGGGTGCTGGCGGTGGACGCGGCGGGGCCTCCGGGGGCGCTGGAGCAGCTCCGGGGGGCCGGGGTGACGGTGGAGGTGCTGCCGGAGGGGGGCGACGTGGCCGGCGCGCGGGCGCGGATCGAGCGGCTGGGCGAGGCGCTGGAGCGTCGTGAGGAGGCGAAGGCGCTCCTGCGGCGGCTGGATGAGGAGCTGGCGGCGGCGTCGGAGCGCTATGGGTCGCGTGCGGCGAAGCCGCGGGTGCTCTTCCTCTACGCGCGAGGCGCCAAGCACCTGATGGTGGCAGGTGCGGGGACGCCTGCGGAGGCGATGATCCGGCTGGGGGGCGGGGTCAACGCCGTGGAGGGCGCGGAGGGCTTCAAGCCGCTGACGCCGGAGGCGGTGCTCGCGGCGCGCCCCGACGTGATCCTGGTGCCGAAGCTGGGGCTGGAGAGCCTGGGCGGGGTGGACGGGGTGCTTGGGCTGCCCGGGATCGCGCAGACCCCGGCGGGGAAGGGGCGCGTGGTGCTGGCGATGGACGATCTGAAGCTCCTGGGCTTCGGGCCGCGCACCGGGGAGGCGGCGCTGGAGCTTGGGGCGCTGCTGGCGCCGGTGAGGGGGGGCGATGAGCGCGTCGTGGAGTGAGGACGCGCCGCGTCGCGGCGCGCTGCGGCTGCCGTCGGGGCGCGGGGCGGCGCTGCTTGGGCTGGGGGGGCTCCTGGCGTCGGTGGCGGTGTTGAGCCTGGGGCTTGGGGCGGCGTCGATCTCGCCAGGGCAGGTGGTGGCGATCCTGGGGGCGAAGGTGGGGGTGGCGCTGCCCTGGTCCTTCGAGGCGTCGCAGGAGGCCGTGCTCTGGTCGATCCGGCTGCCGCGGGTGCTGCTCGGGGCGCTGGTGGGCGGCGGGCTTGGGATCGCGGGGGCGGCGCTCCAGGGGATGTTCCGCAACCCGCTGGCCGATCCGGGCTTGATCGGGGTGTCGAGCGGCGGCGCGCTGGGCGCGGCGCTCTTGATCGTGGCGGCGCCGGGGGCCTGGCTGGCGGGGCTGGGCGGGTTGGGGCTCCCGGCGGCGGCGACGCTTGGGGGGCTCCTGGCGGCGCTGGTGGTGTGGCGGCTGGGGCAGCGCGCCGGGCAGGTGTCGGCGGGGGCGATGCTCCTGGCGGGGATCGCGATCAACGCGCTCTGCGGCGCGGTGATCGGGCTCCTGACCTTCCTGGCGGATGAGGCGTCGCTGCGGAGCCTGACGGTGTGGACGCTGGGGAGCCTGAGCGGGGCGACGTGGGAGGTGGTGGCGCTGGTGGCGCCCTGGGTCGCGCTGGGCGCAGGCGCGCTGCTGCGGGACGGCCCGGGGCTCAACGCGCTGCTCCTGGGCGAAGGTGAGGCGCTGCACCTGGGGGTGGACGTGGCGCGGCTCAAGGGGCGGGTGGTGCTGCTTGGGGCGCTGATCGTGGGCGCGGGGGTGGGCTTCACCGGGATCATCGGCTTTGTGGGGCTGGTGACGCCGCACCTCTTGCGGATGGCGTTCGGGCCAGATCACCGGCTCCTGCTGCCCGGGTCGGCGCTGCTTGGGGCGGCGCTGCTCCTGGGGGCGGATCTGGTGGCGCGGGTGGCGGCGGCGCCGGTGGAGCTGCCGCTCGGGGTGATCACGGCGCTGCTCGGGGCGCCCTTCTTCCTGGGGCTCATGATGCGCCGCGGCGCGGAGGTGACGGGATGAAGCTGGAGCTGTCCGGGGTGACGGTGCGTCGAGGCGGTCGCCCGCTCCTGCTGGAGGTCAGCCTGGAGGCGGCGCCGGGGCAGGTGACGGCGTGGGTGGGGCCGAACGGCGCCGGGAAGTCCACGCTCTTGAAGGTGGCCTCCGGGGAGGTGGCGCCTGATCGGGGCGGCGTGAGCCTGGGCGGGCGGGCGCTGGGGCGCTGGGGGCGCGAGGAGGTGGCGCGCTCCCGCGCGGTGGTGCCGCAGCACGCCGCCCTGAGCTTCCCCTTCACCGTGGAGGAGGTGGTGGCGCTGGGGCGCCTGCCCTGGCGGACGCCTGCGGCGGTGGATCGTGCGGCGGCGCAGGAGGCGCTGCGCCGGGTGGGCCTGGAGGGGCGCCGCGGGCAGCGCTACACGACGCTCTCCGGCGGCGAGCGGCAGCGGGTCCACCTGGCGCGCGCCCTCGCCCAGCTCGCCGGGGCGTCCTCGCCGCTCCTCCTGCTGGACGAGCCCACCGCCAGCCTGGACCCGGCGCACGCGCTCCTGGTGCTGGAGGTGGCGCGTGGGGTGGCCGCCGAAGGCGGCGCGGTGGTGGTGATCCTGCACGAGCTGAGCCTGGCGGCGTCCCACGCGGACGCGGTGGCGGTCCTCCATCGCGGCCGCTGCGTCGCGCAGGGGCCGCCTGCCGAGGTGTTGGAGCCAGGTCTCCTGGCGTCGGTCTTTGGTCTGCGCGCCTCGGTGGTGGCCCATCCCGGGCTGCGGGGGCCGCTCATTGTCCCGATGGGCCGGGTCGAGGCCGCATCGGAGGGGAGATAACAGGATATGGTTGAAATTATCATGGAAAATAAATTTAATTTTACAGGCCGTGACCCTGACGCGCTCCTGGCCGCCTGGGGCGGCCTCCTGAGCGAGCAGCCCAGGCTGCGGATCCGCAACGCCGCCGAGGCGCTGGGCGTCCCCGAAGGCAGCCTGGTCGCGGCGCGGAGCGGCGCCGGGGTCCGGCACCTCCGCCCCGCCTGGGAGGAGGCGCTGCGCGGGCTGGAGGCCGTGGGGCCCGTGATGGCGCTGACCCGCAACGCCTGCGCCGTCCACGAGAAGATCGGCGTCTATCGCAACGTCGAGGTGCACGGCCCGACCGGGCTGGTCCTGGATCGCGAGATCGATCTGCGCCTCTTCTTCGCCCGCTGGTCCCGCGCCTTCGCCGTCGAGGAGCCTGGGCGCGGCGGCGAGGCGCGGCAGAGCGTCCAGATCTTCGACGCTGCCGGGCAGGCGATCCACAAGATCTACCGGATCGAGGACACCGACGCCGACGCCTGGGAGGCGCTGCTCGCCAGCCTGGAGGCCGACGCGCAGCCCCGCGTGGTGGCCTGGGAGGCCCCCCTCGCCTCGCCTGCGCCTCGCCTCGACGCCGAGGTGGACGTGACCGGGTTCCTCGACGCCTGGGAGGCGCTGGAGGACACGCACGACTTCTTCGGGCTCCTGCGCCGCTTCGGCGTGACGCGGACCCAGGCGCTCCGGCTGGGAGAGGCGCGGGGGCTGACGAGCGCGGTGCCGACCCAGGCGGTGCGCGCCGCGCTGGAGCGCGCCGCTGCGGCCTCGTGCTCGATCATGGTGTTCGTGGGGAACGCCGGTGCCATCCAGATCCACACCGGTCCCGTGGTGCGGACGGTGCCCACCGGCCCCTGGTTCAACGTGCTCGATCCCGGCTTCAACCTCCACCTCAAAGAGGATGGCCTGGCGGCGGCGTGGATCGTCCGCAAGCCCACCCGCGATGGCGTGGTGACCTCGCTGGAGGTCTTCGACGCGGAGGGCGGGACCGTCGCGCAGCTCTTCGGAGAGCGCAAGCCCGGCGTCCCCGAAGATCTCGGGTGGCGCGCGCTGGCGGAGGCGCTGGTCGAGACCCCCCCAGCCCCGTAACCTCCTGCATCGCTTCGCTCGCAGGAGGAACGGGGCCGGCCCCCCCCGTGACGGGGGGGCACCGACCTCCCTCGCTCCGCTCGCTCGCCATGTGCTCGCTGCGCTCGCCACCCACCCCAGCGCCCCCAGCGACCCGTCGGTGTCCCCCCGTCCCGGGGGGGACCGGCGCCGTTCCGCCGGGCGAAGAGCCCGGCGGTTACGGCGCCGGGGGGGTCACCCGCCCCGCACGCAGAGCATGAGGCCGCGCGCGGAGAGCGGGATGGAGTTCCTGGCGTCGCCCTGCTCCATCCCCGCGACGATGGCGCGCCCCGGCTGGCCGGGGACGGGGGAGCTGGTCCAGAAGTCGCCGCGTCCGATGCCGAAGAAGACCTCGTCATCAAACGCAGGCTGGGCGCGGCTGCGGTCCACCAGCGTCATCATCTCCTTGAGGGTCGCCAGGCGCCAGTCGTCAAAGCCGCCCGTGGTGGCCTCGCCGCATTGGAAGAGGGCCTGGTTCCAGGGGCGCGGGGTGGCGTCGTTGGCGCGCTGCCACATGAGGCCCGTGGCGTTGTCGAGGGCGGTGTCGTCGGTGAGGGTGAAGCGGGGGGCGGGGTTGGGGGTGGGGTCGGGGTCGCGGACGCAGAGGGCGCGGGTGGGGTTGGAGCCCCCCTCCAGCTCGACGGCGCCCTGGGGGTTGACGGTCCAGAAGGCGTTGCTGCCCTGATCGGCGGTCCAGAGCTGGGCCGCGTCCTGATTGATGCCCTGGAAGCGGCCCGCGCCGAGATCCATGAGGCTGACCAGCTCGACGGTGGAGGGGAGGCGCCACCCGGCGCTCTGGCCGCCGAAGGTGCCGCGGATGCAGGCGCAGGAGGCGTCGCTCCAGCTCATCGCCGCTTCGAGGGGCGCCGTCCAGCGGAGGCCGGTGAGGTTGTCGGTGGTGATGCCGCCGCTCTGGGAGAAGGAGGGCGCCGGCTGCGTGCGCTGGCCGTCCTGGCCGTTGAAGTTGGTCTGGGCGGCCTCGGCGCAGGGGATGGTGGCCGTGTCGGTGGCGCAGTAGGCCGTCTGGGAGTCGGGCATGGGCCAGCGGGGCTGGGTGAAGTCGGTGTCGCCGCCCAGGACCGTGAGGGGCGGGGTGGTGACCTCGACGCCCGGCGCGAGCACGACGCGGAGCGGCCCGCTCTGGGCGCCGACGGGGACGCGGATGCCGATGGCGCGGGTCCGGTCGCCCAGGCCCGAGGCCGAGACGGCCAGCCCTGGCGGGAAGACCACCTCGAAGAGCGCCTGGGGGATGTCCACGCCGGTGAGCTGGATCATCTCCCCGACGTAGACGGTGGTGACGGGCTGCTCCTGGCAGGAGCGGAAGCCTGTGATCTCGGGGAGGAGGTAGAAGTAGTCGAAGGTCGAGCGGTTGGCGCCGCTGGCGCGGCCGACGTAGACCGTGGAGCGCCAGCTGATGCCCGCCGGGACCTGGACGTCGATCGTGTTGGGGGTGCGGTCCAGGATGGTGCCCTGGAGGTTGAAGTTGTCGAAGAAGACCTGAGGGTCCGGGGGCAGGTAGCGGCCGTGGATGCGGATCGTCTCGCCGGTGCGCGCCGCAGGCGGCTCGATGCGGTCGATGATCGTGAGGTGGCTGTAGACGGGGACCTCGGCGGCGGTGGCCTCGTCGCCTGCGGCGGTGCGGAGGGTGACGGTGCCGTCTACCGCGTCGGCGGGGATGATGACCTCGACGGCGGTGTCGCTCCAGGCCTGGATGGCGGCGGGGACGGTGGGGAGGCCCGTGCGGGGGTGGGCAGTGAAGAGGACCTCGCCTTGTTCGGCGCCGAAGTTGACGCCGTCGAAGCGCAGCGGGTCCTCCGGGTAGCCGCCGATGGGGAAGAAGGTGTTGATCCGGGGGCCGTCCGCGAGGGTCACCTCGGTGAAGGTGACCGCGCCGTCAGCGCGCTCCAGGGTGACGGTGAGGGGCTGGGGGAGCGCGGCGGCGCCCGGGGGGACGGTGACCTCGATCAGGCGAGGGGTCCAGCGGAGGACCTGGGCGTTGAGGTCGTTGAAGCGGACCTGGCCGGTCTGCTCGCCCAGGAAGATGCCCAGGAGGGTCCAGGCGGAGCCCTCGACGACGTGGGCGGGCTGGGCGCCGGTGAGGCGAGGGGCCTCGGCGCAGCCTGTGCCCACGACGCAGGCGTCTTCGCAGTAGATCACGTCTGCGACGGCGCAGGCGGGATCGGCGCTGTAGTCGGGGTCGATGCGGCAGGCGACGGTGGTGTTGCTGCTGAGGCAGTAGGGCGTGAAGGTCTCGCCGCAGAGGGGGCGCGGGCGGAGGCGCTCCTCGCGCTCGGCGTCGCTCATGGGCGGGTCGGTGTCGAGGAAGGGGTTGGGGCAGGCGTCCACGCAGACGGCGCCGTCCAGGGTGGGGCTGCACCGGCCGTCGCAGGGGGTGACGGTGGGGCGGTCGGGGCAGCCCTCCATGCGCTGCCCGCAGTCGAAGACGACGTCGGTCCAGACGCCGTTCAGCTCGATGCGCCCGCAGGCGATCTCGTCGCGGACGCAGACGGGGAGCTGCTGGGCCTCCTGGCGGTAGAGGCGGCAGGAGGTGCAGTCCTCGGGGCAGGTGGTCGCGCTCTCGGCGGGGCCGCAGAGGCCGTCACCGCAGCGCTCGCCGCAGGCGGCGTCGGTGCAGACGCGGGGCGGCGGCGGGAGGGTGTCGTTGCACTGCCCGGTCCGGGCCGCGTCGCGGCATCGCGGGGCGGTGCAGGTGTCCCAGGGGCAGTCCTGGGGGCAGTTGATGGGCAGCTCGCCGTCGTCGCAGACGCCGTTGCCGCAATCGAAGTCCACCCCGGCGCAGTCGGCCTGGCAGGTGGCGACCTCGCAGGCGGAGCAGACGCCGTCGAAGCAGACTGGCGATCCTCCGTTTATAATCTGGGTGAAGGTGATGTTACAATCTTCGGGGCAGTTGTAACATGTCTCGGGGGCTTGACATACGCCGTCGCCGCAGGCGCCGATGCCGCAGTCGGGGTCGGTGAAGCAGGAGCCGGGGGTGTCTGTGCGGTTGGGCTGCTGGTCGGGGTCGCAGCGGAGGAAGTCGCGGCAGTCCGCCGGGCAGCTGGTGCCGTTCTCGAAGGGCTGGCAGACGCCGTCGCCGCAGCCGCCGCCGCCGCAGTCGTTCTCGCAGAAGGAGGGCGCCTCGCGGCTGGCCTCTCCCGCCTCGATGTCGCAGCGTCCGTCGCCGCAGCGGGCGACGCAGCAGTCCTGCTCGCAGACGGCGCAGGCGGGGTCGTCGTCGGCGCAGACGCACTCCTCGACGGGGCGGGCGCAGTAGCCGTCGCCGCAGCTCCCGCCGCAGTCCTGGGGGCAGGAGAGGGTGTCCTCGGGCTCGGTGAGGGTGCCGTCGCAGAGGCCGTTGCCGCAGGTGCAGTCGGCGGGGCAGCTGGCGAGGTCCTCCTGTCCGGGGGCGCAGAGGCCGTCGCCGCAGTAGACGCAGACGTTGGTGGGCACGGCGAAGACGCCGGTGACGAGGGAGAGGCAGGTGCCGGCCTGCTGCTGGCAGAGGGAGCAGACGTCCACGAGGCGCTGGGCGATCTCGCCGGCGCAGGCGGAGTCGTTGGGGGGCTCGACCTGGGTGCGCCCGTCGCTGCTGCGGATGCGGTACTCCAGGAGGGTGGCCTCGCCGTAGGTGCCGCCGATGCTGGCGCCGAAGTCGCGCTGGATCTCGGCCAGGCGGGGGCAGGCGGCTGCGGCGGCCTCGTAGCGGTCCTGGGCGCTCTCCTCGGGCGGGTCGGCGCAGGCGGCGAGGAGGAGGAGGAGGGCGGCTGGGGCGATGCGGAGGGTGTGTCGGGGGGTGTTCACAGGCACCTCGGCGGGCGGAGGGTGGGCGCCGCGTCGCAGCGGAGGGTGTCGGGGCAGATCTCCTGGGGGAGCCAGGTGGGGCAGGCGCCTCCGGCGAGGTCGCAGCGTTCGAGGGTGCTCCCATCCTCGGCGCAGCGGACGGCGCCGAGCTCTTCGGTGGTGCAGCCGCCCTGGCAGGCGAAGCAGCCCGCGCCGTCCTGGCAGCGGTCTTCGGGGCAGCGGACGCGGGTCTCGACGTTGCAGCCGGGGAAGCCGGGGAGGGGGTGGCAGACGATGGCGGTGCTGCGGTCTTCGCGGTCGCAGGTGCCGTTGCCTGGCCCGGCGCAGGGGATGAGGCCGGGGAGGAGGGGGCAGGGGCTGCACGCGCCGTCCACGCAGCCGAAGGCGCATGAGGCGCCGAGGAGCTGGGTGGGGCAGTTGCCCTCTCCGATCTCGCAGGTGGCGACGGTGAAGTCGTCGGCGCAGAAGGTGTCCCCGACCTGGCAGGCGAGCTGGTCGCAGCAGTCCTCCTGGCAGGCGAAGGCGTTCTCGTAGCTCTGGCAGTAGCCGTCGCCGCAGGTGGAGTAGGAGCAGACGCCGACCTGCTCGCCCTCGGCGGCGTCGTCGAGGCGGCAGGTGCAGGCGTTGTTGATGCAGACCTTGCCCCGGCACTCGGCGTCGCTCTCGCAGGGGAGGCCGATCACGTCGCCGCCGCAGTCGTTGGGGCTGTTGAGGGCGTTCTCGCCGGGAGCGCAGATGCCGTCACCGATCGAGAAGTTGCAGTCGTCGGGGCACGTCTCCGGGGTCTCCGCGCCCAGGCAGAGGCCGTCGCCGCAGGGTGTAGCGCAGTCGATGGGGCAGGTCTCGGCGCTCTCGCCGCCCGCCGTCTCGCAGAGGCCGTCGCCGCAGGGTGTGGCGCAGTCGATGGGGCAGGTCAGGGCGCTCTCGGCGGAGGCGAGGCACTCGCCGTCGCCGCAGGTCGCGCACTCGGGGGGGAGGCGGTCGAAGATGGCGCGGACCAGGGGCTCGCACTGGCCGGGGCTCCCGTCGCAGACGGGGCAGGCGCTCTCCTGGAGGCGCTGCGCCACCGCGTCGCTGCATGTGGAGGGCACCCCCGCCCGGACCCGCCCGTCCTGGATGATGTACGACGCGAGCGTGCTCACCCCCGGGGTGGGGTTGAAGATGTTGGCGCCGCTCCGGGCCTGGACCTGCCGGAGCACCTCGCACGGGGCGGCCTCCTCCTCGGCGCTGTCCGAGCAGGCCGCGAGGAGGAGGGTGAAGGCGAGGGTGTGTTGCAGGTTTTTTATTAAAATTTTATTCATTTTTTATGTTTTTGCGATGTTTTTGCGGCGCTCGCCGGGAGGGTGCCGGCGGGCGCCGCGTCGGCGCGCGTCAGTTGCAGTCCTGCGCGCAGCTCTCCGCCGTCTCGCAGCCCGGGGAGCAGGTGCCGTCGCCGCAGACCGCCTGGGTGGCGCAGCAGTCCACGACGCAGAGGCGCTCTCCGGCCTCGGCGTTGGGGTTGGCGATGACCTCGTTGCGGCTGCACACGCCGTCGCCGCAGACCGAGCAGTCGCGGGGGCAGGAGCCGAGGGACTCGGAGCCGCCGGTGCTGGCGTCGGAGCAGATGTCGTCGCCGCACTTCTGGCAGTCCTGGGCGCAGGAGCCGACGTTCTCGCAGCTCTCGGAGCAGATGCCGTCGCCGCAGCTCACGGCCTGGCAGCAGTCCACGCGGCAGTAGTTGGGGGCCTGGGGGTCGAGGCCCTGCTCGCCGCTGTCGCAGGTGCCGTCGCCGCAGGCGCTCTCGCAGTCCTCGGGGCAGGTGGCGTTGCTCTCGTCGCCGTCGCAGGTGCCGTCGCCGCAGGCCGTCTCGCAGTCCTGGGGGCAGGTCTGGGGGTTCTCCAGGGCGGCGCAGGTGCCGTCGCCGCAGGAGGTGCCGCCGGTGCAGTCCAGGGCGCAGGTGATCTTGCCGGGGGCGTCCACGGCGCTCTCGCCGGGGCTGCACACGCTGTCGCCGCAGGCGGCGCAGGCCTCGGGGAAGGTGCCGTTGGCCGGGTTGAAGAGGTCCTTGGCGAGGCTCTCGCAGGCGGCGCCGCCGTTCTGCTCGCAGACGGCGCAGAGGCCCTGGAGGCGCTGGGCGATCTCGTCGCCGCACGGCGATGCCGACGGGGGCTGGATGTCCACCTCGCCGCTGGCGCCCGCCTCGAAGGAGTAGTCGGAGAGGCCGCCGGTGGAGGTGTTGCCGCTGATGGTGCCGCCGGCGTTGGCCTGGACTGTGTTGAGGACGCCGCAGGTGCTGCCGCTGGGGTTGAGGCTCTCAGCGGGGTCGCCGCAGTTGGCGAGGAGGGCCATCGCGAGGAGGAGGGCCGCGGTGCCGCCGATCCAGCGCAGCGGATCGAGGGTGATCGGTGAGGTGTTCTTCATGTTTTTCAAACCCTTACGCTGATGGCGGCGCCAGCGCGCCGCGCGTCGTGGGAGCGGGGGCGCTGCGGTCAGCCGCCCGCCAGGAAGCCGAAGCCGACGAAGAAGTACACAAAGCCCATGCCTTCTCCGCTGACCTGGTGGATGTAGTCCAGGCCGACGGTGAAGCCCGCGCCGGAGTTGTCGCCGAAGAGGGCGACGAGGCCGACCAGCGCTGCGGCGCCGCTGTCGCGGGTGACGGCGTTGAACTCGCCGTCGGGGAGGTCGTCCACGTCGCGCTCGGCGTAGCCGCCGCCGAGGCGGAGGAAGACGCCGCCCTCGTCGCCGCCGAAGCCCCCGGCGACGGTGGCGCCGTAGAAGGTGCCTGTGGTGACGATGCGTCCCTCTCCGAGCGGGTCGGAGGTGCGGAGCCAGGTGGAGTTGAGTCCTGCGCCGACCATGAAGCCGTCGCTCAGCTCGAACGCCGCGCCGGAGTCCAGGCTGAAGCCGAAGCCGTACTCGGTGCCGGGGTAGCCCTCGAAGCCCGCGCCGCCGAGGCCGAAGGTGGCGTTGGCCCAGACCAGGCTGCCGTCGGCCTGGGCAGGCGCGGCGGCGAGGAGGAGGGGGAGCGCGGCGAGGGCGCCCGCGGCGAGGCGGAGGCGAGGATGGGTGTCGTTCATGGAGCCTCCTGCTGGTCGGCGTCGTCCACATCGCAGAGGAGATCGAGCCCGAAGGCGTTCTCGCCGTTGCACTCGCCGTCTTCGCAGGAGGCGCAGAGGTCGTCCTCCTGATCGGTCGGGTTCGTGTCGATGGGCTGCTGGGGTTGAGGTGCGCAGGTGATGAAGCCCTGCTGGCAGGCGGCGGAGGTGTCGGCGCGGATGAAGCCGAGGTAGGCGCCGGCCAGCTCCTCGGCGGTGCCGACGAAGCGGGGGTCGCAGGCGGTGCGGAGATCCTGGCCGTTGGAGGGGTGGGTCTGGCCGGCCATGCAGCCTGCGACGTCGGTGGGCGGGCCGCCGTTGCCGCTGGTGAAGCTGCCCATGTAGCTGTTGATGCAGTAGCGGTAGTAGCCGCGGGCGATCTCGAAGTTGAGCTTGGTGCAGCTCTCCCAGACCTCGCCTGTGGTGAAGAGCTGGCGGGTGCAGGCGCCGGGGTTGTTGAGCTGGGCTTGCTGGACCTTGGCGGGGGTGTCGCAGGTGCTGCAGAAGAGCTCGATGTCGCGGGTGCAGGCGTCCAGCTCGGAGACGGTGAGGGCGTCGGCGCGGGTGCGCAGCTCGTCCTGGGGGGCGTCGCGCTCGGGGGTCCAGAGGGCGAGGAGGAGGGGGTTGAGGAGGGCGACGCGCCGCTGGGGCCAGAGGGTGAGGAGGGCGGGCGCGCCGTCGGCGCGGTGCAGCTCCAGGGTGGGCTGGAGGGCGCTTGGGGCGAGGGGGTCGAGGCGCTCCCCGGCGTCCTCCAGGCAGCGCAGGGCCCAGCGGTCGAGGCGGGTGAGGCGGTCGCTCAGGGCGTCGCGCTCGGTGGCGCCGTCGAGGAGGTGGTCTGCGAAGGCGGGGTCGAGGCTCCAGCGGAGGGCGGGGGCGTCGCCGTCCTGGAGGGGGTCGGTGAGGTCGCGCTCGGTGAGCCAGCAGGCGCGGGCGGTGAGGGGGCCGTCCTCGTCGATCCACTGGACGAGGAGGGGGGCGTCGCCGCGGGCCTCGCGGTTGTGGTCCAGGGCGAGGAGGCTGAGGCCGAGGGGGGCGTCGGGGTCAAGCGGGGTGGCCTCGGCCCAGGCGCCGCCTTCGGCCTGCTGCACGATGTGGTCGGTGAGGCGCTGCTGGAGGTCGCGGCGCTCTGGCGCGGGGAGGGCGTCGAGCCAGGCGGGGGAGAGGGCGAGGACGTCGCGCTCGGGCCAGGCCTGGGCCTGCTCGGGTCCGTCTTCGACGCAGGCGTGGCCGAGGGCCACGCTGAGGAGCGCGAGGGCCGCGATGAGCGGCGTGAGGGTCTTCCAGCGGCGGTGAATGTTCATTCAACCTGACCTTGGGTGGAGGGTGGGGAGTCGGCGCGCTTGAGGCGCCACCACATCAATCCGAAGAGGAGCACGCCGAGGAGGCAGAGGGCCTGCAAGGCGGTGAGGTGTCCGACGAGGAGCTTGCTCTCGGCGCGGAAGCCCTCCGCGAGCCCGCGGAGGGCGCAGTAGAGGACCGCGCAGCCGGAGGCGCGCATCCCGGGTGCGCGCCCGAGGAGGTGGGGTCTGGCGAGGAGGACGACGCCCGCGAGGAGGAGGGGCAGGGCCTCGTAGAGCGGGAAGGGGTGCATGGGGAGGCCGACGCGCTGGTAGGCGCCGACCATGCCGATCTTGTCGAGGTAGCGGAAGGCGGCGGTGCCGCGCGGGTAGCGCATGGCCCAGGGGAGGGTGGGGGCGACTCTGCCGAAGTCGCAGCCGCTCCAGAGGCAGCCGAGGCGCGCGATGGGGGCAGCGATGAGGAGCCCCGGCGCGAGGGCGTCGGCGTAGGGCCAGAGGGGCGCGCGCCGGAGCCTGAGGGCTGCGGCCATGCAGAGGGTGGCGCCGGCGTAGGCGCCGATGGAGGAGAAGCCGCCGTCCAGAAAGATGATTAAAGTCCAGGGGTTGTCGATGATGCGCTCGGGCCGGAAGGCGAGGGCGACCCAGTTGCCGAGCCAGAGGGCGCCGAAGCCTGCGGCGGCGATGGCGAAGAGGGCCATGCGGAGGTTGAGCCCCTCGCGCCGGACGCGCCAGAGGCCGAGGGTGACGGCGAGCAGGGCGGCGAGCGCGACGAAGTGGATCGAGGCGATGGGGAGGCTGGCCAGCCCAGGCGCGTCGAGGTGCTCGGCCAGCCAGCGGAGGATGATCCGCTTCATGGGTGTGGGTGTTCCTCCACGTCATGGGACCGGGGGATCTTCGGGTTCGGGGGCGTCGCCGCAGCAGGTGGTGGGCTGGGACTGGTCGCAGAGGGTGTCGCGCAGGTCGGGGCGCTTGTAGTCGTAGTAGACCAGATCGAAGCCGGCGACGGAGCCGCAGCAGTCGTTGATGCCGGAGCCGTTGAGGGTGACGTTCCAGCAGTCGGTCTCGCAGGTGGTCTCGCTGTCGACCTCCTGCATCTTCTGCTCGCGGTCCTTCTGCTCCTGGCAGGAGGGGTTTTCGGCGTCTCGGCACTCGTCGGCGGCGCAGCCGTAGCGTGGGTTGGTGGGGTTGCCGTTGACGTCGGGGAAGGTGTCTCGGCTGACGGTGGCGCCTGTGGGGGTTTGGTCGCACTGGTCAGCGTCGTCGGGGATGCCGTCTCCGTCGCCATCGGTGGGGAGGGTGCAGGCCTGGAGGGTGGTGCGGCAGAGCTGGCGTGTGGAGGCGTTGGAGAAGCCGGCGTAGTAGGCGCCGAGGGTGGAGGCGGAGCCGATGACGACCTCGGCGGGCGGGAGCCCGCAGAGCTCCTCGCTGGCGCCGGTCTGGAAGCAGGCGAGGATGGAGGGTTTTTTGAGGAAGCGGTCGGCGCAGTAGCGGATGACGCCGTCGGGGATGGAGAAGCGGAGGGCGTCGCAGCTCTCGTAGAGGGGTGCGTCGGGGTAGATGTCGTTGGGCTGGCAGTCGAGGGGGTTGGCGGCGGTGTATTCGCGGGTGCAGAGGTCGCAGAGGGCGTTGGTGCCGGAGACGCAGGCGTCGAAGTCTTCGTAGACGACGGCGCGTGCGGCGGTGCGGAGGTCGTCCTGGGGTGCGGGTTCTTCGTCGAGGCCCCAGAGGGTGAGGAGGAGGGGGTGGATGTAGAGGGAGTAGCGCTGGGGCCAGTAGGCGACGAGGTAGGGTGCGTTGGGCTGGAGGACGACGCGGAGTCGGGGGTGGATGTCCGGCGGGATGTCCTGGTCGTCGAGGCAGCGGCTCCGCCAGGCGTCGAGGCCCGAGGCGAGGGAGCGGAGCTGTCGGAGGGTGTAGGGTGATGTGTGCTTGCTGTCTGCGAGGTCCCAGGCGGGCGGGAGGTCGTGTGCGGGTTGGGGGTCGAGGTCGCGTGCGGGGTCGAGGGGGCAGGCGAAGGTCTGTGCGCCGTCGCTGCTGTGGAGGTAGACGCTGGCGATCCAGGGGTCGAGGCTGCGCTCGTCGCGCCAGGCGTCGAGGCGTCGCATGACGTTGAGGGGGTCGGTGGGGTGGAGGTCGAAGGGGGGTGGGAGGTCGGGGGCGTGTCGGGCGGGGGCGTGGGGGTCGCTCCAGGCGTCGAGCCAGCCGTCTTCGCTGGCGTCGAGGAGGCGCTCGCGGAGGTCCTGCCGGGCGTCGGGGTCGAGCTGGTCGTGGCGCGCGGGGTCGAGGCCGAGGACATCGCGGAGGGCGAGGTCGCGGGTGTTGACCTCGGGTTGGTCGGCGTGCTCGCAGGCGGAGAAGGCGACGGGGAGCGCTGCGGCGAGGAGGAGCGAGGCGAGGAGGGCGCGTCGTGGGGTGAGGCGAGGTGTTGTCATGGGTGGTGTGGCTCCGTCACTCGTCGCCGCCGCAGCAGCTGTCGTCCTCTTCGCTGGCGGCGGGGTCTTCTTCCTCTTCGTCGTCGCAGCCGCAGAAGCTGTTGAGGTCTTCGCCGGAGTCGTCCTGGCACCAGACGCAGACGGGGCAGTCGTCTGCGAAGCCGGGCTCTTCGCACTCGGCGCCAGCGCCGCCGCAGGCGGGGGGTTCGGGCTCGGGGGTGTTGTTGTTGCCGGGGGTGTTGTTGCCGGGCTGGGTGGGGTTGGCGCAGGCGGCGAGCTGATCGAAGCAGATGGGCGCGGTGGAGGGGTTGTTGAAGGGTGCGTAGGCCTGGACGAGGGTGCTGACGGAGGAGACGGGGACGTTCTGTCGGTCGCAGGCGGCGCCGGTGGCGTTCTGGACGCAGGCCTCGACGGTGGGTCGGTTCTGGTAGATGCGGAAGGCGCAGAAGAGTGCGTAGCCGTCGCGGACCTGATCGCGGAGGGTGGCGCAGTCGGAGGCGATGGAGGAGTTGGGGAAGAGGTTCTGGCAGGTGCCGGGGTTCTGGTTGATCTCGGCCTGGGTGTCGCACTGGTCGCAGGTGGCGGTCAGCTCGGTGACGCAGGCGTCGAGGTCGTCGGTGGTGAGGGGGCTGCGCTGCGTGCGGAGGTCGCTGGCGGCCGCGGCGCGCGGCTGGGGTGTGACGAGGAGGTCGAGGAGGAGGGGGTGGAGGTAGAGCTTGCGCCGCTGGGGCCACCAGGCGAGGAGGTAGGGGGCGTGCTCTTCGGGCTGGAGGGCGAGGGTGCCGTCGAGGGGTGGGAGGTCTTCGCGGAGGTCGCCGCAGCGCTCGGCCCAGGCGGTGAGGGCGGGGGCGAGGGCGCGGAGCTGGTCGAGGCGCGCGGGGTCGGCGTCCTGGGCCCAGGGGGCCCAGGGTTGCCAGCGGTCGGGCCAGGCGTCGGGTGCTTCGCTGAAGGTGCGGAGGTGTCCCTGCTCGTCGAGGAGGTCGCCGGGTTCGGGCTCGCAGGGAGCGGACCAGGCGCCGTGCTCGTCGCGTCCGTAGACGCCGAAGAGGCGGACGTCCTCTCCGAAGTCGAGGCGTCGCTTGTCGAGGCGCGCGAGGGTGCCGAGGGGATCGGTGGGGAAGTAGGGGTCTTCGGGGCGTGGCTGGAAGGGGGAGGCGTCCTCCAGCTCTTCGCCCTGGTCGTCGCTGGCGGCCTGGACGAGGCGTCGTCGGAGATCGGGGTGTTGGTCTTGCGGGATGGGGCGTTGTTGTGTGGAGAGGGTGAGGAGGTCGCGGAGGGTCCAGGTCTCGGCGTCGGGCTCGGGGGTGCCTGCTTCGGGGCCGCAGGCTGCGGCGCGCGCGCTCAGGAGGAGGGCGAGGGCGAGGGCAGCGAGCGTCCAGGGGCGGAGGCGTCGAGGGGGAGGGGAGGTGTCTTGCATGTCTCTACCGAGCAACGCGGAGCCCCTGGTGTGGGGGTCGGGTTCAGGCGAACGCTCAACAAACCAACGCGAGGCGTCATCCTCGGGGCGGAGGATAGCGCATTTTTCGACGGCGCGCCACAGGAGCGTCCGGGTGTCCGTGGGGTTGCCCGGGTTGCTTCTCTGTTGAAGGGGTGTTCAAGTAGCGCGCGGACCTCGGAGGGGTTGGTGGGTTGGCGTGATCTGGCCTGGCTCCGGCTGCTCCACGACGTGTCACGGGGTGACAGCGCATGTTCATGAAGAAACCTACACCAGAGCGACAGCGCGCGCAGGAGAAAAGTTCCAGCGCGTGGCGCCTTCTTTGTAGCATGCTGTTTTTGCTTTGTTTTTGTTGCTTCGCTGCGTGCGGCGCCCCGGAGGGTGGCGGCGGTGGCGCGGGCCTGTTGGAGCCCGAGGCCTGGTGTGAGGTGACGTTGGAGGCGCGGTGCGCGCGCCAGGTGTCCTGCGGGGTGGCGCTGGAGAACGAGGCGACGACGGAGGCGGCGTGCCTTGCGGAGGCGCTGCCGCGCTGCGCGCCGCGGGCGGGGTCGTGGTCGTCCAGCGTGGCCGCCGGTCGGGCAGGCTTCGATGGGGGTGCGCTGGCGTCGTGCGGCGCGGGCTGGGGCGAGGTGGGGTGTCGGGAGCTGGCGGGTGGTGCGTCGCCGTCGGCGTGCGGCGAGGTCTTTTCGGGCGGGGCGGGGGAGGGCGAGGCGTGCTTTACCGATGTGGAGTGCGGGGGTGGGCTGCGGTGTGCGGCCGGGGGGCGGTGCCCCGGGGTCTGCGTGGCGGACGTCGAGGCGGACCCGGGTGCGACCTGTTTGCTGACGGGTTGCGACGCCGCCGCGTACTGCGCGGGGAGCGTGTGTCGGCCGCGCCTGGCGCGTGATGCGGCCTGCGAGGGGGAGGGGCAGTGCCTGGCGGGGCTCTTCTGCGGGAAGGACGTGGGGGCTCCGGAGCTGCGGTGTCGGCCTCAGAAGGAGGCGGGCGCGGTGTGCTTTACGCGCGCGATGTGCGCGGCGGGGCAGGGGTGTCTGCCGGGCGGCGACGTGTCGCGCTGCGGCGAGGCGGTGGCGGAGGGGGGCTTCTGCGGCAGCGATGAGGTCTGCGCGGGAGGGCTCGTCTGCGATCTGAGCGCCGGGCGCTGCGCGCCGCCGCTGGCCGAGGGCGCGGCGTGTGTCTCCAGCGCGGCGTGTGCGCCGGGGCTCTACTGTTGGGAGGATCATCCGGAGGGGGCGCGCTGCAGGGAGGAGGGGAAGGTGGGGGTGCCGCCAGGTGCGCTCTGCAACCCGGCGTTGGATCGGTGTGCGCTGGGTCACTACTGCCGCATCGGGGATCGCTCGCCGGAGGTCGGCGCCTGCGCGCTCCTGCCGGGCCTGGGCGAGCCCTGCGAGGACTTCAGCCGCAACCTCAACAGCGCGTGTCGTGAAGGGGTCTGCCTGGGGGGTGTCTGCGCGCTCCTCAAGGCGCCGGGGGAGGCTTGTGAGGCGCGGGCGGAGTGTCTCTCCGGCGCGTGCGCCGCGGGGAGCTGCGCGCCGGTTGAGGAGGTGGTCTGCGGGCTGGAGTGAGGTGGGGGTGGGGGGGGGGTAGGGGCCGCGCGCGCCGCGCGGG
>CAUJGC010000005.1 GCA_963169075.1 Myxococcota bacterium | reverse complement strand
CCGATCTCCATCCAGATTCATGTCAGCTAACGTGTCAGGATGCAGCGCTTTCACGCGGATCTGGACGACGTTGTTTGCATAATCCTCGTAGGCCACGAGGTAGCGGTCGGAGAGCGCGAGGAGGTGAGGACGGGAGGGGGCGAAGTTGTCAGTCTCTGTATTGGGCTGCAAGTCGATAGACCTGACCTCAACTTCCTTTTTTATTCTGATGGTGTCATCGCCCGTTGTATTTAACCAGATTGTGACTCGTGAGTTGTTTGCTACTGTCGTGGATACATATTCATTGCGAGATGAAGATGCGGAGGGGCTCTCTTCATCAGGAATTGCTTCCGAGGTAAGTTCGTTGATTTTCTTGATGCAGACAGATGCTAAGTTGTCACGGCAGCCACCTGTTTGCTGCCAAGCGAGTATGCTGATGTTTTCTTCTGACGAAATACTAAGGCTTGAAAATCTATTGTTGAGATTGACATGTATTGTTGTGTTTTCCGTGGCCTCTGCGGTGCTCAAATTTATTTGTGCTTTCTTTATAGAGTGTTGATTGACACCCTGCTTCTCAATCCAAGCCAACGTGAATCCATCTTCGCTGCTCGCAAGCACGGGCTCGGACTCGGGAGCCATCGGAGAGAAAGCGATCTGCCCTGTGTTTCCAACTCTTTGTCCTCTTCTGTCGAGGATCTCGAAGACGATCTTGTCACCGTTTGTTTTGGTGTTGATGTCAGCGCTTGTGGTCTGCGCCCATGCGATGAGGAAGCGCTGTCCGTCGGGCGTGGCAGCGATGGCGGGTGTGAGCTGGTTCTGGGTGTTGGGTGTGGGCGGCGTGACGCGCTTGGTGCGGAAGGGGTGTGCGTCTGCACAGCAGTTGGGGTTGGCGGTGCCGCCGTCCTCGGCGCCGTCGCAGTTCTCATCCACCGCGTCGCAGGTGACGTCGTCGTCGAGGTCGAAGGAGGTGAAGGCCGGAGCATGGGCGGCGAAGTCGTCCTCGGTGCACTCCTGGGAGGCCCCTCCCTGGCAGATCTGGCTCAAGCCCGCGCAGACGCCGCGCTGGTTGTCGCATGGGTCGGGGACGAAGTCGGTGTCGGCGTCGTCGGTGAGGCCGTCGCAGTCGTTGTCGAGGCCGTCGCACACCTCGGGGGAGGGGTCGCCGGGGACGGCGTCGCAGACCAGCTCCGGGGTGCCGTCCACACAGCCCAGCGAGCCGTCGCGGAGGCAGGTGCCCAACCCCAGGGTGCAGCTCTCCCCAAGGCCCGCCACGTCGTCATCTGCGCCGTCGCAGTCGTTGTCGGCGCCGTCGCACACCTCGACCTGCGGGGTCACCTCGCCGGTGCAGGCGCCTGTGAAGGCGCCTGCGGTGCAGGTCTGGGTGCCGCCGGTGCAGACGCCGACGCCTTCGGTCTCTGCGGGTCCGGTGTAGCAGGGCTGGGTGAGGGAGGCGCCGTCGCCGTCCAGGTCGGTCGTCCCGTCGCAGTCGTTGTCCACGCCGTCGCAGACCTCGTCGGGTGGGTCGGTGGGGGTGCAGGTGGGGGCGTCGGGCTCGATGTCGGCGTCGGGCTCGATGTCGGCGTCGGGGTCTGGAGCGGCGTCGGGGTCGGCGTCGGGCTCGACGTTGTTGCTGTTGGGGGCGTTGTTGGCGGGGTCCGCGTCGGCGCCCGCGTCAGGATCGCTGTTGTTGTTGGCGGCGTCCTGGGGGGAGTCTCCAGCGTCCGCCGAGGTGGGGGTGAACGTCTCGCCTCCAGCGATGCAGGCTGCGCTCACGAGCGGGAGTTGGGCGAGCAGAGCGATGATGAAGAGGCGCGAGGTACGCATGGCGAGCCCTTGGGGTCTGGGGGGCAGGAAGAGGTTGCCCGGAGCGGGCGCAACATAAAGAGAAGATTAGAGCGAGAGATGGGCGCTGTCAAGACAGGCGCTACCAGCTCCCGCTGATCCCGGCGCCAGCCTGGGCGGGCCCGAGCCAGGGGGAGAGGTGGAGGCGCAGCGAGGTGGCGGGCTCCTCCGCGTCGCCCTGGAGCAGCTCCACGGTGAGGAGCCCCAGGGCGAGGACGCCCGTGCCGATGGAGGCTCCGTAGAAGATGTTGGCGAGCTGGGCGCTGTCGTCGTAGTCGCCCTGGAGCTGGCGGACGCGCTCGGGGGTGAGGTTGGGGTCGCTCTGGTCCTCGGCCTTGAACTGGGCCTGGGCGTTGTCGGCCTGGCGGTGCTGGTAGAGGCCCAGGCCGAGGGTGACCAGCGAGAGCCCCCCCGCGCCGATGGCGCCGTAGCCCCAGGCGCTGAGGCCGCGCCGCGGGGCAGGCCGGGCAGGCTGGGCAGGCCCGGGCTGGGCGGGCTCGGGTTCAGGCTCAGGGGTGAGGTCCGCTGTGGGCTCGGGCTGGGGCGAGGGAGCGGCGGCGTCGTCCAGGGGCATGCTGGAGGCCGTGGAGTAGATGGGGTCGAGGAGCCCGTCCAGGCCCTGCTCGACGGGGACCTTGAGGACGCGGGTCCAGGGCTCGGGGCTGGAGGCGAAGCGCTCGATGACAAACTCGTAGTGTGTGCGCGTCTTGTCGATCTTCCCCAGGACAAGGAAGCGGATCTGGAGCCGGCTGCGCAGCGGCTCGGCGCAGGCTGGCTCGCTGAGGCAGCGGTTGAGGGCGTCCCCGTTCTTCAGCTCCGCCAGCTCCAGCAGCTCCTCGCCGCCCAGCAGGCTGACCTCTTTACGGCCCGAGAGGGCGGCGATCATGACCTCTTGCAGCTCTTGAGCGCTCTCAGCGCTCGCTCCCCCCGCGTGGCGGATCACCACCGCGAGGCGAGGCTGCGCTACCTGGATGGGCCCCGGAGGCGTCGTCTCCTGGGCCTGCGCTCCTGCCGCGCTCGCGGTCAGGAGCAGCGTGATGATCGAGCCGCTCAGCGCTACCTTCATGGGATCTCCTCTGCTCTGCGTCTTCACCCCCAGGCCGCTCTACTCTACCCCAAGCGCGGCGGAGGTAAAGGCAAAATATATCAAACAAATTAGCTAGCAAATCCATATATATTGCACAGAGATAGCGACGCGTCGCCTGATCTCCGGGGCAGAGATCGGGCGACGCGCCTGCGGTTGGAGCGGTCTCAGCGCGCGGAGCAGAAGATCGGGTCGCCGTCGCGGTTGAGGAGGTGCAGCTCGGCGCGGAGCTGGGCGCTGCCCTGGGCGCGGTAGGAGACGACCAGGGCGGAGCCGACGCCAGGGAGGGGCGCCAGATCCATCGGGGGATCGCTGAAGGTCTGGACGTTGGTGAGGAGGGTGCGCTGGGCGGTGGCGGTCGCCGCGACCCCGCCGCCGAGGGTGACGCGGCGGTAGCCGAGGACGGAGCTGCCGCTGAGGTAGAGGAGGGCGATCTCGTGGCGTCCGCTCGCGTCGGTGCTCAGGGCGGCGATGCGCGGGTGGGTGAGGGGGGTGCTGATGACCGCGTTGGACTGGGTGATGGTGAGGGAGTTGCCTGTGCCGCTCAGGACGGCCAGGTTGCCCTTCTGGAGGGAGGCGATGCGGAGGCCGATCCCGGCGACGGTGAACTGCCCGGCGGCGTAGTAGTCCTCGTAGATGAGGAGGTAGCGGTCATCCAGCTCGATGAGCTGGGGGTGGGGGTCGGCGTAGGCGCCGTTGTGGGCGGTGAGGTTGATGTTGGCGGCGGCGCCCTGGGTGGAGCTGACGCGGATGGAGCGCACGCCGTTGGCGGGGCCTTCGACCCAGGCGGTGAGGGTGCGGGTGGCGTCGCCTTCGCTGGAGGTGGCGGCGGCGAGGCGCGGCGAGGCGGTGGAGACGGTGAGGTCCTCGCGGTTGGAGGGTTGAGAGGAGGCGGTGGTGATCTGGGCGCGCCGCGCGCAGGAGGTGTTGGGGTGGGTGAGGCCAGGGCAGGAGTTACGTCGGATCCACGAGACGCTGGCGCCGCTGCTGCTGAGGGCGATGGAGGGGTCGAGGAGCGGGTGGCCGCTGTTGGTCTCTACAAAGATGGTGGAGCCGCGGACGAGCGACGCGTCGAGGAAGGCGGCGGCGAGTGTGGTGGTGGGTGTGGCGCCGGAGGTGGTCCAGAGCCAGGAGATGGCGTGCCCGGCGCTGGTGCGGACCAGCTCGGGGCGGGTGGCCGCGGCGCCAGCGAGGTCGATGGAGCCGCTGGCGAGGGTGTTGCCCTGGCGGTCGGTCTGGACGTAGCGGATCAGGTCGCCGTTGGTGAAGGCGTCGGGGTTGGCGACGTCGGCCCAGGCGATGAGGAAGCGTTGCTCCTGGGGGTCGGCGGTGAGGGTGGGGTGGAGCTGGTGTCGGTTGGGGGCGAGGGTGCCCAGGTATCTGGGGGCTGCGTTGCTTGGGCAGCAGTTGCGGTTGCCGCCGGGGTAGGCGGGGCCGCCGTCATCGCCGTCGCAGTTCTCATCGATGGTGTCGCAGGTGAGATCGTCCTCCAGCGCGAAGGAGGTGAAGCGGGGGTCGGCGGCGCGGTAGAAGTCCTCGGTGCAGGCCTCCGAGACGCCGTCCAGGCACAGCTCGTTCAGGCCCGCGCAGATGCCGCGCTGCTCATCGCAGGGGACGACCACGAAGTCCCCGTCCCGGGTGTCGATGATGCGGTCGCAGTCGTTGTCCACGCCGTCGCACACCTCGGGCTGCACGGTGCACTCGCAGCCGTTGGAGGCGATGTTGCCGTCCAGATCCACGGTGCCCGGCGCGCAGGAGTAGACGCAGGCGCCGCCCTGGCAGGCGCGCGTCCCGACGTTGGGCGCCGCGCAGGAGGTGTTGAGGTTGAAGCTGCTGTCCTGGCTGTCCACGAGGCCGTCGCAGTCGTTGTCGACGCCGTCGCAGATCTCGACGCCGCCTGCGGTGAGGGCGCACTCGCAGCCGTTGCTCCACTCGCCGTCCAGGTTGACCGTCCCCGGCGCGCAGGTGTAGACGCAGGCGCCGCCCTGGCAGGCTCGGGTGGCGACCGCAGGCGCATCGCAGGCCATGTTGAGGTTGAAGTCCCCGTCCTGGGCGTCGATGAGGCCGTCGCAGTCGTTGTCCCGTCCATCGCAGACCTCGGCCTCGATGGTGCATTCGCAGCCGTTGGAGGCGATGTCGCCGTCCAGATCCACGGTGCCGGGGGCGCAGGCGTAGACGCAGGCGCCGCTCAGGCAGGCGCGCGTCCCGACGTTGGGCGCCGCGCAGGCGGCGTTGAGGTTGAAGCTGTCATCCAGATCATCAACAGCGCCGTCGCAGTCGTTGTCGATGCCGTCGCAGCGCTCGACGCCGCCTGCGGTGAGGGCGCACTCGCAGCCGTTGCTCCAGTCGTCGTCCAGGTTGACCAGGCTCGGCGGGCAGGTGTAGACGCAGGCGCCGGCCTCGCACGCCCGGCTCGCGACGCCCGGCGCGGGGCACGCCGCTGTCAGGGGGAAGTCCAGATCGTCGGCGTCCGCCGCGCCGTCGCAGTCGTTGTCGAGGCCGTCGCACATCTCGGCGCCCTGGCTCTGGCACTCGCACCCGTTGGTGTCCTGCGGCGTGTTCAGGCCGCCGTCGGTGTCTACAAAGCCCGCCGCGCAGGTGTAGCGGCAGGCGCCTGCCTCGCACTGACCCACCGCGTTCTCGACCCGGTCGCAGAGGTCCGGCGAGCGCTCATCCACCTGCCCGTCGCAGTCGTTGTCCACCCCGTCGCACACCTCGGTGCTGGGCACGCACGCCTCGCCGCCCCCATCCGGCTCCTCCCCGGCGTCCGGCGTCTCCTCCCCGGCGTCTGGCGTCTCCTCCCCGGCGTCTGGAGTCTCCTCCCCGGCATCCGGCGTCTCCTCTCCGACATCCGGCGTCTCCTCCCCCGCGTCCTCCGCTTCGCCGCCGTCTGCGCCCGGGTTGTTCTCCCCCCCCGAGCCCCCGGCGTCCTCTCCCGGGGCGGCGTTGTTGCTCCCTCCCCCGTCCTCTCCGTCCACCGGCGGCCCCCCGACCTGATTACCCGACCCCGAGCACCCTGCGGCCAGGCCGCTCAAGGACAACAAGGCGATGACGCCCAGACGCATGAAGAGATGAGCTTGCATAGTGAGCTGCGCTCCGCTGAGGGTTCCTGGAAGAAGAGGGCTGCGACACCGCAGCCCGTGCTCCCTGTTTCCGTCCCGTCGCGCGGCTCGTTTCCTCCTGAGCTGAATTTTTTTCTGCGCCCGTCGCGCGCAAATACATATGCAAGCTGCTTGCAATAAAGCCGTCAGATCAAGGCCCGTCGGGGCGAGCCACCACCCCGTCGGCTGAGGTCATCGCAGACCTCCGCCGGGCCTCCAGGACGCCGACCAGCCCTTGCAGTGGGGAGCGGTTTCGGGTACATCCACGCTGCTGCACACGCTCGCCACACCCGGTCGAGTCCCCGATGGAACCACCTCCCCAGCCCACCCCTCTCCAACGCGCGCTCCCCTGGGCGCTGGTCGCCCTCCGGGTCGCCCTGGCGCCGGTGGCCGTCGCCATCGCCGCCGCCGACCTCCCCCGCGCGGTCTGGCTCGCCCAGGGCGCCGCCGCCGCGCTCTCCGACATCTACGATGGCCGCCTGGCCCGGCGCTGGGGCGTGGTCACTCCAGGGCTCCGCCAGGCCGACAGCGTCGCGGACACGATCTACGCCCTCGGCGTCGCCGCGAGCTTCTGGCTCGCGGAGCCCGACATCCTCCTCAGCCACCTCCCCTGGATCGGCGCCATCCTCGCTCTGGAGGCCGCCCGCTACCCCCTGGACTGGGCGCGCTTCGGGCGCGGCGCCAGCTACCACGCCCTCAGCGCACGCCTCTTCGGCGTCTCCCTCATCGTCTCCACCTTCGCCGTCATGGGCTTCGGCGTCTCCTGGCCCTGGCTCCCCATCTCCCTCGCCATCGGCCTCTACTCCGAGCTGGAGGGCGTCGCCATCTCCCTCGTCCTCCCCCGCTGGACCCACGACGTCCCCAGCCTCCGCGCGGCCCTCGCCATACGACGCGCCTCCCACCGCCCACCCGAAGCACCCCGCCCATGAGCCTCCACCCCGCCTACCACCGCGCCCTCGAAGCCCTCGCAGAGGGCCTCCTCCGCCGCGCCGACCCCGCCCTCACCCTCGTCGCCATCGACGGGCTCCCCGCCTCCGGAAAAAGCTCCCTCGCCCGAAACCTCCGCGACCTCCTCCTCCAGCGCGGGCGCCCCTGCGCGGTCGTCGAGAACGACTGGTTCATCGACCGCGCCATCCGCAGCCCCCTCGCCGTCGCGCGCGGCCTCGCCGTCGCCCTCGCCCCGATCGGCCCCGACCGCGTCGAGCGCCTCCTCCTCGATCGCTTCCTCGACCCCCAGCGCCTCCGCGCCTTCCTCGACGACCTCGACGCGGCGCGCGACGCCCTCCAGCGCGGACAGCCCGCCACCCTCCGCCCCCAGGGCGCCCTCTGGAACCTCCGCCGCCCCCCCGCCTGGGGCGATCTCCCCGCCTCCCGCGGCCTCGACCTCTCGCCCGGCGCCGTCCTCCTCATCGAAGGCACCCTCACCCGCGCCACCTACCTCCCCCACCTCCCCGGACTCCTCACCCTCCTCGTCCGCGCTCCCGTCCCCACCGCCCGACAGCGCTTCCTTCGCCGCAACCAGGACCCCCACCACCAGCGCAACCTCGCCTTCACCGCCCTCGCCCTCAACTCGCTCGCCTTCCGGCTCGCCGCAGGGCTCCTCGAACGCCACCGCGAGGCCTACCACGCGCAGCTCCTCCTCGACCGCTTCGACGACCCGACGCTCATATGGCAAGAATAAGCGCTGCGACGACATCTTCCGCGAGGAACTCCTCTCTCGTGAGCGCTTCGACTCCCTGCGTAACCCCAAGTCCTCATCGAGAGCTTACAAATCCAATAGACAACAACCTGTGACCCCATCGTGCCCTTCAGCTCAACACACTCAAGGTCAGAGACAAGCAGGCGCTCCCCCTCCTGTCTCGGGGCGTTGCTTCGGTCCATGATGGTACAAGGTCACTCCTATCTCCACTCATATCGACCCGACCGGGCCTCAAAGCGTTCGTGGTCGAAGGAGACTTCTGCAAAGGCGCGATCCAGCCCCACCTTCAGCAAGGGGCTGCTGTACTTGTGGCGTCCAGATGCATTGTCGAAGAAACGACCCGCAGGATCCACCATCGCATAGCTACCTGTCATCAATGTATTGCTCTCCCCCACAACAGCGACGGACGTATCTCGAAGGGCCTCAATATGCCGTCCAACAAAGGAAGAGAACTGCTCGGCGGAGACAAGGAGAGGCTCCACCGAGCCGTTGTTCTGCCCATCAACGGCGAGGACCTGAAACATCTTCCATCGTTCGGGCTGGAGCTCTCGAACGAAGCCACTCAAGTCTTCGGCTGCGTTCAGGGCCGTCACCACCGTGTTGAGCTTCAGGCGCACGCCGCGCTCTCTGATTCGAGCCGCAGCGTCGAGGTAGTGTTTTGCGCTTAAAGTCTGAACACCTCGCTTACGCCCAATTGCGATGTTGGTTTCAGGGTTGATGCTGTCGATGCTCAAGCCAACCCAGTCGAGGCAGCCCTGGAGCTTATCCAGAAGTGACTCGGTCAGCCGGGTCCCGTTGGAGACGAGCATCGTCGTAGCGCCGAGGCTCTTGCTGAGGCGCACCAGCTCCGGGAGCCAGGGACACAGGGTCGGCTCCCCTCCAACAAAGGTGATCTTGTCGAAGCGTTCTGCGAGCAGCGCGGTGACCTGTCGTGCGTCATCTTGACAGAGGTGCCCTGCTGGGAGCTCAGCCTTGACGTCCTGAAACCGAGCAAAGCAGTAGCGACAACACATATTACAGGGTTCCCAGAGATGAAAGTTAACGGAAGGAGGGAGAGGTTGTTGCTCGTTGGCTGGCCTTGTCCGCCAGCTCGTCACCTGATCTAACAAGCAGCACGGCAACGACTTGCTGACCCTCTAGACAAAGATAGTTCATCTATGTAGTTTTTGGTTTGGAAAAAACGAAACAAAAACACAAAGGATGAACTATGACTA
>CAUJGC010000004.1 GCA_963169075.1 Myxococcota bacterium | reverse complement strand
CCCCCCTGGCGGGGGGGGGGGGGCTGCCTCTCTCCCGCCGCTGGGGGTGTGTTTGTTCCGCCGGGGGGTTGGCCCCCCCCACGGGGGGGGCCGGGGCCGTTCGTCCAGTCCCGGAGGGCTGGACGTTACGGCGCCGGGGGGGTCGCCTTGGCGGTGACCTGATCTCCGAAGCGTTCGACGTTGGCGAGCCAGGCGGCGGCGTTCTTGACGTAGCGTCCGGTGCCAGCGGTGTCCCAGTTGCAGTAGAGGCGGGTGAAGCCGCCGTCGAGGATGGCGCGCTTGCCCTGGTGCTCGTAGACGACGGTGACGAGGTTGCCTGCGGAGCCCCAGATGAGGGGGGTGAGGTGCTGGCTGGGGCGGATGGTGGCGATGGTGATGCCCTCGAAGACGTGTTCGAGGCCGGTGGTGACGAGGTGGTCTTTGCGGAGGCCGGGCTTGCCGGTGGCGGGTGAGAAGGCGACGGTCTGTCCGCCGGGGAGGTTGCCGTCCATGCCGCTGTCCATGAGGGCGGCGCCGAGGACGTTGGCGTCGGCGTAGTAGGGCTGATTGTCCCCCCAGATGTAGACGCCGTGGCCAGCGTTGAAGAAGTCCTGGATGACCTTGACGTGGGCGGGGGTGAGGAGCTGCTTGTCACCGGAGATGAGCCAGAACTGGTTGGCCTTGGCGAGGGCGGCGCGGAGGTCTTCGACGGAGGGGACGTTGCCCGTCCAGCGGTAGACGGAGAAGCCCTTGTCCTTGAGGGCGGCGCGGGGCTGCTCGAAGGTAAAGGAGCTGTCGACGTAGAGCTGGAGGACGACGACGGTCTGGCCCTCGAAGGCGCCGTCCACGGCGAGGTCGAAGTGGGAGCTGGCGGCGTTGCCGTAGCTGTCGCGCTGGACCTGGCGGACCTCGGTGCGGGTGCGCTCGACGCCGGCCTCGTCTTTGTAGCGGACCTCGACGGGTGCGGCCTGGGGGGCGGCGCTGCGCCCGGCGCTGGGGTTGTACTGGGCGTGGGCGCTGAGGGAGGCCAGCGCGGTGAGGCAGAAGGCGGCGAGGATGAGGAGGGCGCGGGGGGTGGCGGACATGGCGTTCTGGCTCCTGAGCAGGGTGGGGGGCTCCTGGGCTCCCGGGTCATGCGGAGGGGGGAACGCGCGCCAGGCGAGAAGGTTTCAGTAAAAAATCGCGGCGCCTGGATGGGGGGGACCGGGGGGGAGCTTCCCCCCCGGCCGCCGGAGGCGTCTCGCTCAGGGCGCCGCAGCCGAAGCCGGCGCAGCCGAAGCCGGCGCGGCCGAAGCCGGCGCGGCCGCCGAGGCGGGGGGCGCCGCAGGCGCCTCCGCCGCGGGCTTCTCTTCCAGGCCGAGCCACTGGGGGATGAAGCCCATATCCCAGAGGATGGCGGCGGCGCAGACGAGGAGGCCGAGGAAGATGTAGAGGCCGAGGGGTGACTTCTTGTCCTGGTAGGGGTCGGAGGAGGCGGAGCGTCGCGCGTTCTCGGGGAGCGCGGCGACCTCGGTGAGGGAGGCGCCGAAGGGGATGTTGATGCGTGCGCGGGTGTTGATGGCCCAGCCGCTGGCGTCGAGGATGGGGGCGAGGTTGCGCTTGCGGAGCTTGAAGGCCGCGAGGAGCATGGAGGGGCCGGAGATGAGGAGGAGGATGCCGGCGATGACGAGGGGCATCTGCCAGATGCGGAGGTCCAGGAAGGCGCTGAGGAGGGCGGTGACGGCGCTGACGATGAAGCCGAGGGCGAGGCCGACGGCGGCGAAGATGCCGGCGTACCTGGCCATGTCGAAGCCGGAGGCCTTGGGGTCGGGCGCGGCCTTGGGGTCGGCGGGGGGCGCGGGGGGTGCCTTGGGGTCGGCGGGCTTGGCGGCGGCGGCTTTGGAGAGGTCGGCGGTGTGGGTGTTGACGGCGCCGGTGGTGGACTCCTGGGCGGCCTTGTCGCGGTCGGCGGCGAATTTTTCGAACTGGTCGGAGACGAGCTGGGCGAGGCGCTTGTAGGGAGCCCAGAAGGCTTGTCGGATGCTGATGGGCTGCTCGACGACCTTGGTGATGGTGGCGTCCCAGTCGCGTCCGTCGCGGTCGTAGAAGATGCCGTTGCGTCCGACGCTGAGGAAGTCGGAGTCGCCGTTGGTGAAGGCGGCGGCGACGTTCATCTTCTCGCCGGTGTCCTTGCGGTTGCACTCGAGATAGGCGAGGTAGGCGAAGCTCTGGGGTGCGTTGGCGCTGTGCTTGGCGACGTCTTCGACGAAGAGGGTGAGCTCGCAGGCGCGTCCGTCGAGGTAGAGGGTGCCGGCCTGGAAGATGGCGGTCTGTCGTCGGTAGAAGTCTCGGAAGGAGACGAAGTTGTCGAGGAGGGTGTGGAGGTCGCGGTGGTAGCGGGTGGCGCGGTCGATGGCTTCGAGGGCGTCGGCTTCGGGTTTGCGGTCGGCGTCCTGCTGGATGAGGTCGCTGAGGCGCTGCTGGTGGTCGGAGGCGAGGAGGCGGCGGACGCGCTCGATGCCGAGGGCTTCGAAGGCGGCGCCTTTCTTGTCCTGGAGCCAGGCCTCGTAGGCGGCGAAGCGGGCGGCGAGGTCACGCCAGGCGTCCTGGGTGAGGTGTTCGAGGTCCCCGAGGAGGGGGGTGACGGCGCGCTGGACGAAGGCGCTCATGCGGGCGGCCCAGGCGGGGTTGAGGCCGTCCTTGAGGGGGAGGGGTTGTCCTGGGGCGATGTGTGCGAGGGGGAAGGCGGCGATCTGGTCGTCGGCGCGTGAGAGGGTGCGTGCGGCGACGGGGACCCAGTGGTCTTCGGCGCCGATGAGGTGGGAGGTGGCGCGTGGGTCGAAGGCGGCGAGGTCGCAGCGCGTGAAGTAGTCGTCGATCTTGGCCTTGACGGCGGCGAAGGCTTCGACGGCGGGTGCGGTCTGGTCCCCGAGGGGGACGATGGTGGTGTCGTCCTCTTCGGCGCGTCGCCACCAGGCCTCGTAGTCGGTGAGTGCGGTCCAGGCGTCGCTGAGCTTCTGGGCGCTGAGTCCGCTCTCGCCGGAGCGGTCGGGTTCGCCGCCGACGGCGGCGAGGAGTGCTTCGGCGGTGGCGCGGAGGTCGTCGTCGGTGATGTGCTTGGGGGGGAGGACGCCGTCGCCGTTGAAGGGGAGGGCGTCGAGGAGCTTGCGTGCGTCGGCGGTGTCGGCGACGGTGATGTGGTTGTCCTGGGGTCTTCCGCGCTCGGTGAGGATGCGCCTGGCGCTGGCGAGGAGGTTTTTGCCTTCGTCGTGGGAGTCGTCGATGTTGGCGAGGGCGAGTCCGTCCTTTCGTGCGGTGATGGCGCCGAGGTCTTTGAGGATGTGGTCGGTCCAGGCGACGGCGGCGAGGATCTCGGGAGCGCGGATGCGTCCGTCTTTGTTGGTGTCGACGAGGTCGAGGGTGGCCTCGGAGAGCTTGTTGCCCTTGACGGGGCAGGCGAGGGCGACCCAGAGCTTCTGGTCGAGGTGCTTGAGTGCGCGGAGGTCGTCGGCGGTGTCGAGGGCGACCTGGTCGAAGCCGCCAGCGCGGAAGAATTTCCAGGGGTGTGAAGGGGGCATGGACATCCGGGGTAGGTGGGGTGGGGGGTGGGGGGTGGGACGTGCGTCCTCCGCGGTGTGCGCCGTGGGAGAGGTGTAGAGGAAGGCGTGCAGGACGTCAATGTCCGGTGAGGGAGGCGGCCTGGTGGGGTGAGCCGGAACTTTCGGGCACGGCGCGCTTGACGTGGGGGGTTGGGATTCACTAAAGGTGTGCGGTCAGCATTCGGGGGATGGTTGGGGGGGACGGAGGCTGATACCTTACAACGATGCCCATTCAGGTTGAGACGCGCGACGCGACGCGAGGTAGCGAGCATGGATGTTCAGATTGAGCAGAAGAACGAGCTGACGAAGACGATCACGGTGAAGATCCCTGTGACGGAGGTGGCGCAGGAGATCCAGACGGGTCTGGAGTCGATCCGGAAGACCCATCGGCAGCGCGGCTTCCGCCCGGGCAAGGTGCCGATGAGCATCATCCAGTCGCGCTTCGGCGCGTCGGTGCAGGCGCAGGTGGCGGAGCGGACGATGCAGCGGACGCTGAACGAGGTGTTGGCGTCGCACGGCGACGTGGTGCACATCACGCAGCCGGAGCTGCTGACGCGTGATCTGGGGACGCAGGGGCTCTCGTATCGCTTTGATGCGGAGTCGCTGCCGAAGCTGGAGCCGCAGGGCTACACGGGGCTGAAGATCCAGCGCCCTGCGGTGGAGGCGGACGCGGAGGAGCTTCAGCGTCGTCTGGAGGCGATCCAGCAGGAGAATGCCTACGACCAGCCGATCGAGAAGGAGGAGGTGGAGGAGGGTGATCGCGTGCAGGTGCGCTACACCTTCGAGGGGAGCACGGGTGCGCCGCGCGAGCTGACCTTCACGGTGGGCTCGCAGGAGGCGATGCCGGCGTTCCACGAGGCGGTGCGCGGGCACAAGAAGGGCGACGAGTTCACCTTCACGCTGGGCGGCGAGGAGGGTGTGCCGGGCTCGTCGGTGTCGATGACGGTGGTGTCGCTGATGGAGCGCGTGGTGCCGTCGCTGGACGACGATCTGGCGAAGGACGACGGGCGTGCGGAGACGCTGGAGGGGTTGACGGAGGTGCTCCGCAAGGAGATCGCGTCTTCGAAGGAGGACGAGGCGTCGCGCTACGCGGAGGAGCAGCTGCTGAAGGCGCTGCTGGCGGCGAACCCGTTTGAGCTGCCGGAGGGCTTCTTCGAGGCGCAGCTGGTGAACGAGGTGCGCGCGCGGCTCCGCTCGATGCTGGGCGTGGACGACCCGTCGAAGTTCGGCCTGGACATCCACCGTCTGAAGGAGCAGTGGCGCGACAGCATCCGCCTGGCGCTGAAGCGGGTGATGCTGCTGGAGGCGCTTGCGCTGAAGGAAGAGGTGAAGGTGGACGAGGCGGAGATCGAGGCGCGCATCGAGGAGATCGCGGCGGGCCAGAAGAACGACGCGCAGGGTCGCCAGGTGCGGAGCTACTACCGTCAGGCGCAGAACCGCCGGATGCTGGAGCGCGAGCTGCTGCTGCAGAAGACGTCGGAGTGGGTGATGGAGCGCGCCGAGGTGGAGACGATCACCTGGGAGGCGATGGAGTCGGCGCGCGCGGAGGAGGCTGCTGCTTCGGTGAAGGCGGCGGTGGAGTCCGTGAGCGGTGACGAGGAGCCTGCGGAGGCGTGAGCGTTCGCTTCGACCGGCGGCCGGGAAGAAGGCCGCCGGTCGGACCGTTCGAGGGTGAGCCTGATCCGGGGGCGCGGCGCGTCTGTGCGGGTCGGGACGAGGTGACGAGAACCGACGAGGAGAGTCCATGATCGATCCCCAAGCATTCATCCCCTACGTCGTGGAGCAGACGCACCGCGGCGAGCGTCCCTGGGACATCTTCAGCCGCCTCTTGAAGGACCGGATCATCTTCCTGGGCACGCCCGTGAACGATCAGGTCGCGAACGTGATCATCGCGCAGCTGCTCTACCTGGAGAGCGAGGATCCGGAGAAGGAGATCTCGCTCTACATCAACTCGCCGGGTGGGAGCGTGACGGCGGGGCTGGCGATCTACGACACGATGCAGTACGTGCGCCCGAAGGTCTCGACGATCTGCATCGGTCAGGCGGCGAGCATGGGGGCGGTGCTGCTGGCGGCGGGCGCGCCGGGTCGTCGGCTCTCGCTGCCGAACAGCCGGGTGCTGATCCACCAGCCGATGGCGGGCTTCTCGGGTCAGGCGTCGGACATCGACATCCAGGCGCGCGAGATCCTGAAGCTGCGCGACAAGCTGAACCAGATCCTGGTCTCGCACACGGGTCAGGAGCTGGGGCGGATCGAGCGCGACACCGATCGCGACTATTATATGAGCGCCGAGGACGCCAAGGCGTACGGGATCGTGGACGAGGTCTTCTACCCGCGCGACAAGAACGCGAAGGCTGAGGGCTGAAATGAAGCGCCGCGGCGTCGCGTTGGCTCCTCGTGAGCGGGCGCGGCGCGGCGGCGTGTCGTGTCTCGTAGGTTGGCAGGGTAGGAGAAGAGGCGCGGAGGCGCGCCGTCGCATTGAGGCTTGAGAGCACGTGGCATCCAATCGTAAGGGGAGCGGTCAGGGCAACCTCTGTTGCTCATTCTGCGGAAAGAACCAGCGCGAGGTGCAGAAGCTGATCGCGGGACCGACGGTGTACATCTGCGACGAGTGTATCCGCCTCTGCTGGGACATCGTGCAGGAGGAGCTGGGCAAGGAGGAGACGGCGGAGGCCCGCCAGAAGGTGCCGGCTCCGGTGGACATCAAGCAGACGCTGGATGAGTACGTCATCGCCCAGGAGCGCGCGAAGAAGGTGCTGGCGGTGGCGGTGCACAATCATTACAAGCGCATCTACGCCAACAGCGGGCGCCGGTCGAAGGACGACGAGGTCGAGCTTCAGAAGAGCAACATCCTGCTCATCGGGCCGACGGGGTCGGGGAAGACGCTCCTGGCGCAGACGCTGGCGCGGATCCTGGATGTGCCGTTCACCATCGTGGACGCGACCAACCTCACCGAGGCGGGCTACGTCGGTGAGGACGTGGAGAACATCATCGTGAACCTGCTCCACGCCGCCGACCACAACGTGGAGCGCGCGTGCCGGGGGATCATCTACATCGACGAGATCGACAAGATCGCCCGCAAGAGCGAGAACCCCTCCATCACCCGGGACGTCTCGGGGGAGGGGGTGCAGCAGGCGCTCCTGAAGATCATCGAGGGGACGGTGGCCCAGGTGCCGCCGAAGGGCGGTCGGAAGCACCCCCAGCAGGAGTTCCTGCAGGTGGACACGACCAACATCCTCTTCATCTGCGGCGGGGCGTTCAGCGGCCTGGATGACATCATCCGCCGCCGGACCGGCGAGTCGCAGATCGGCTACGGGGCCAAGGTGCAGGGCAAGCAGGAGAAGAAGGCGGGGGAGCTCTTCAAGGAGCTGGAGCCCGAAGATCTCCTGCGCTACGGCATGATCCCCGAGTTTGTGGGGCGCCTGCCGATGGTCGCCACGCTGGAGGAGCTGGACAAGTCCGCGCTGGTGTCCATCCTCACCCAGCCGAAGAACGCGCTGGTGCGTCAGTACCAGAAGCTCTTCCGGATGGACGGCGTGGAGCTGCGCTTCACCGATGAGGCGATGGACGCCGTGGCCGAGGAGGCGCTGGCTCGCAACACCGGCGCGCGCGGGCTCCGCTCCATCCTGGAGCGCGCCCTCATGGAGGTGATGTACGACAGCCCCGACGCCGAGGGCATCAAAGAGATCGTCATCACCGAAGCGGTGATCCGCCAGGGCGCGGCGCCGGAGCTGGTGCGACACACCGAGGCGGAGAGCGCCTGAGTCGGGACGGAGGAGGCAGAGCCACCCATGGTATTCTTCAAGAACGATCGCGACACCCCACCCGGACGAACCATCAAGCAGGTGCCCCTCCTGCCGCTGCGGGACATCATCGTCTTCCCGTACATGGTGGTGCCCCTCTTTGTGGGCCGGGAGCGCTCCATCGCGGCCCTTGAAGACGCCATGAGCAGCGGCAAGCAGATCCTCCTGGCCGCCCAGCGGGAGGCCAAGACCAACAACCCCACCCAGAAGGACATCTTCACGGTGGGCACGCTGGGGACGATCATCCAGCTCCTCCGCCTCCCCGACGGCACCGTGAAGGTGCTCGTCGAAGGCAAGAGCCGCGCGAAGATCCGGCGCTTCCTCCCCCACAACCGCTTCTTCCTCGTCGAGATGGAGGAGGTCATCGAGGAGGTGGAGCTGGATCAGGAGCTGGAGGCCCTGGTGCGGACGATCAAGGCCACCTTCGAGTCCTACGTCAAGCTCAACAAGCAGCTCCCCCCCGAGCTGCTCGCCACCATCAGCGCCATCGACGATCCGCCGCGCCTCGCGGACACGATCATCGGTCACCTCAAGCTCAAGCTCAGCGACAAGCAGCAGCTCCTGGAGATGGAAGATCCCAAGGAGCGCCTGGAGCGCCTCTACGAGCTGATGCAGCAGGAGATCGAGATCCTCCAGGTCGAGAAGAAGATCAAGACCCGCGTCAAGCGCCAGATGGAGAAGACCCAGAAGGAGTACTACCTCAACGAGCAGATGCAGGCCATCCAGAAGGAGCTCGGGGAGCGCGACGAGTTCAAGAACGAGATGGAGGAGCTGGAGGAGCGCATCCGCAACAAGCGCATGAGCGAAGAGGCGCTGGGCAAGGTCACCAAGGAGCTGCGCAAGCTCAAGCTGATGAGCCCCATGAGCGCCGAGGCCACCGTCGTCCGCAACTACATCGACTGGATCCTCTCCCTCCCCTGGTACGACGTCACCCAGGACAAGCTCGATCTGGAGGAGGCCGAGGAGATCCTCGACGCAGACCACTACGGCCTCAAGCGCCCCAAGGAGCGCATCCTGGAGTACCTCGCGGTCCAGGCCCTGGTGAAGCAGCCCCGCGGCCCCATCCTCTGCATGGTGGGCCCCCCCGGCGTCGGCAAGACCTCGCTGGCCAAGAGCATGGCCAAGGCCACCGGGCGCAGCTTCGTGCGCCTCAGCCTCGGCGGCGTCCGGGACGAGGCCGAGATCCGCGGCCACCGCCGCACCTACATCGGCGCCATGCCCGGCAAGATCATCCAGTCTCTCAAGAAGGTCGGATCGAATAATCCGGTGTTCTTGCTGGACGAGATTGATAAAATGTCGATGGATTTCCGTGGAGATCCCTCGTCGGCGCTGCTGGAGGTCCTTGACCCCGAGCAGAACACCACCTTCGGGGACCACTACCTCGACATGGACTACGATCTCTCCCAGATCATGTTCATCACCACCGCCAACGCCCTCCACGAGATCCCCATCGCCCTGCGCGACCGCCTGGAGATCATCGAGCTGAGCGGGTACACCGAGTACGAGAAACTCAACATCGCCCGTCGCTACCTGATCTCCAAGCAGCTCGAGTCCAACGGCATCGAAGAGGTCGACGTGGACTTCACCGACGCCGCCCTCAGCGCCCTCATCAACAGCTACACCTACGAGGCGGGCGTCCGTAACCTGGAGCGCGAGATCGGCACCGTCTGCCGCAAGATCGCCAAGGAGGTCGTCAAGCACGGCAAGGAGCAGGCGTTCAAGATCAGCGCCCGCAAGCTCCAGACCTACCTCGGCCCCCCCAAGCACCGCCAGCGCCAAGGCGAGGACCGCGATGAGATCGGCCTCACCCACGGCCTCGCCGTCACCATGTTCGGCGGCACCATGCTCATCAACGAGGTCGCCGTCATGCCCGGACGCGGCAAGCTGGTCCTCACCGGACAGCTCCGCGACATCATGCAGGAGTCCGCCCAGGCCGCGATGAGCTACGTCCGCTCCCGCGCCTTCAACCTCGGCCTCACCGCCGACTTCGCCTCCCGCATCGACCTCCACGTCCACTTCCCCGGCGATCACATCCCCAAGGACGGCCCCTCCGCGGGCATCACCATGGCGACCTCCATCGTCTCGGCCCTCACCCGCATCCCCGTCCGGCGCGACGTCGCCATGACCGGCGAGATCTCGCTCCGCGGGCGCGTCCTCCCCATCGGGGGCCTCAAGGAGAAGGCGCTGGCCGCCCACCGCGGCGGCATGAAGACCGTCATCATCCCCCGCGAGAACCGCCGCGATCTCCGCGACATCCCCAAGCCCGTCCGGCAGGCCCTGGAGTTCGTCGTCGTGGACCACATGGACGAGGTCCTCAAGCACGCCCTCGTCCTCGACGACCCCGAGGCCTTCATGCAGCGCCTCACCCAGCCCCTCCTCGCCCCCGACCTCCGCCCCGGCGTCGCCTCGCCTGCCGAGGACGCGCAGGCCGCCGCCGAGTAGGGGAGGGCAGGGTGGACGATCCGACCGCGACCCGCTTCGACGCGCTCGATCTCGACCCCTGGTCCACCCCCGAGGAGATCACCGAGGCCCTCCGCGAGCGCGCCGAGGCGGCCGACCCCGAGGAGCGCCTCCGCCTCCAGGCCGCCTGGCGGGAGCTGACCCTCCACCCCGGCCCGCGCCTGGACGCCGCGCTCCTCTCCCACCCCCGGCGGCGCGCCGCCGCCCCTTCGCCGCGGCGCCGCCGCGCTGATCTCGCCTCGCCCCTCGGTGACGACCTCGCCGCCGAGGAGCTGGTGATCCTCCCGCCGCTCCGCCTGGGGCTCGCGCAGGAGGCCCCACCGCTGGATGGGCTGGACGACGACGAGGTGCTCCGAGGAGGCTGACATGCATCTGGACCGCGCGATCGGGATCGATCTGGGGACGACCAACTCGGCGGTGGCGCTCCTGGCGCCAGACGGCCGGGACCTGCTCATCTACACCGACCGCTTCCGGCGCCGCGTCGTCCCCTCCGTGGTGGGCTGGGACCCGAGCCGGGCGGAGCTGCTCGTCGGCTTCCCGGCCTGGAACCGCCGCGGCATGACCCCCGAGCCGATCACCTCCATCAAGCGCAAGATGGGCCAGCAGACCACCGTGGAGCTGGGCCCCCACGCCCTCTCCCCCGAGGAGGTCTCCGCCCGCATCCTCAGCGCCCTCGTGGACGGCATGGGCGAGTGGGCGGGCGCGCGCCTGGAGGACTACGCCCTCCGCCTGCGCCGCGCCGTCATCACCGTCCCCGCCTACTTCGACGCCCCCCAGATCGAGGCCACCCGCCGCGCCGGGGAGCTGGCCGGGCTGGAGGTCCTCGGGCTCCTCCAGGAGCCCACCGCCGCCGCCATGTACTACGCCTGGAAGCACGGCCTCAGCGACGGGACCTTCCTCGTCTACGACCTGGGCGGCGGCACCTTTGACGTCTCCGTCATCCGCTGCCTCCTGGGGGAGTACCAGGTCCTCGGCATCCACGGCGACAACTACCTGGGCGGCGACGATCTGGATCGCAGGTTCGCAGAGCGCCTGCGCGCTCACCTGGTGGAGCAGGGATATCAGCTGGACCTTGACATCCAGAGCAGCCCCGACGACGCCACCCGCTTCCTCATCCTGACCCGCATCGCGCAGGAGGCCAAGGAGGCCCTCTCCACCGCCGAGGTCCACTACATCGGCCGCCGCGACATCTTCCGCGACCACGCCGGGCAGCCCGTCACGCTGGAGATCGAGGTGTCCCGCGCGGAGTGGGAGGCGCTGATGCAGGCCACCATCGACCAGACCATCGCCTGCTGCCACGAGGCCCTCCGCCTGGCCCAGAGCGCCGCCGGGATCGGCCTGGCGGACGTCGATCACGTCCTCCTGGTGGGCGGCTCCAGCCGCTCGCCCCTGGTCCAGCGCGCGGTCCGCGAGGCGTTCTGCGGCGAGGGGCGCTCGAAGGCGCAGTCCCCGCTGCTGGATGAGCCGGACACGTGCGTGGCGCTTGGGGCGGCGATCCACGCGGCCAACCTCGGCGGCCTCACCCTGGGCGATGACGCGCTGGAGGTCCACCTCACCTCACCGCTGGCCTCGCGCAAGCCCGTGGGGCGCCTCATCGGCAGCCTCCAGGGGCCGCGTGCCGAGCAGGTCTCCCAGATCGCCCTCCTGCAGCGCTTCGAAGGCGAGGAGGAGGAGGAGGTCGTCGCGGACGCTCCGGTGGACGGCGGCCGCTTCCGCATGGGCGAGATCCCGCTCCCGGATGAGGGCGTCCACCCCTTCACGCTGACCTGCGCCGCGGGGGAGGAGGTGCTCCTCCGCCTGCCGCTGGCGATGTACCGCGGCGGCGATGCTCGCAGCACGGGCAGCGCCCTCAGCAACCCCTCGGTGCTGGCCAAGGACCTCTATCTGGAGGTGGTCCGCCTGGGCCGCCCCGATCGCAAGCTCCTCGTCGAGCGCGGCGCCAGCCTCCCGGTCGAGGCCCGCTTCCGCTTCGCGACCGCCGATCAGAGCGGCGCGGTCATCCTCCGCCTCATGCAGAACCGCCTGCCGATCCGCACCATCCACCTGGAGGTCAGCCCTGACCTGCCGCTGGGGACCCCGGTGGACCTCACCCTCCGCATCGACGCCTCGATGCAGATCGTGGCGGAGGGCGGCGTCGGAGAGCAGGTCTTCTGGGCGCAGATCGAGCCGCCGCCTGCGCGTCAGGAGCGCTCCTTCGCCCAGGTCGAGTCCCTGCTGGACGACGCCGATCAGGTCGCCAACAAGCTCTGGGGCCAGGACGCCACCTTCTTCCGCGAGCGCCTCGGCTACCTCAAGGCCGGCATCCGCGAGGCCGTCCGCACCGACCCCGACAAGCTCCAGGTCCTCGCCTCGCGCCTCGCGGATCTCCTGGAGGACTACCGATCCGAGGACCACGCCCTCTCGCCCTCCTACGACCGCTTCGAGCGCATCCTCAACCTCATCCGGGTCAAGGTCTTCGCGCGGGACGGCGAGGGGCGGACGCTGGGGCTGGACGCGGAGGCGTGGCAGCAGCGGCTGGTGGAGGTGGAGCGTCAGGGCGCCGACGCCTACGCCGCCCGCGACGCCCCGGCCTGGAGCCGCCTCTACAGCCAGGTCCTCGCCATCTACGAGTCCATCGCCCAGGACGACACCCGCTTCTCCAACCCCAGCAGCGAGGAGTCCCTGGAGCGCTCTGCCCGCTCCGCCCGCTTCGCCGTCGAGCAGATCAAGGAGGCGCTGGCGATCCTCGTCCTCTCCGAGAACGCCGAGACGCGCAAGCTCCAGCAGAGCGAGAAGCTCGCGCTGCTGGACGCCCTCAACGTCGAGGTCATCGCGCCGCTGGACGCCCTCGGGGATCACCCGGGCAAGGAGGCTCGCCCGCGCCTGGAGACGATCCACGCCGCGCTCCGGCGCCTGGAGCGGCGCCTGGAGCGCCTGCCCACTCTTGGGTTGGTGAGCGTCTAAGGGGTTGATATGTTGGGTGATCTCAAGCGTCGCCTCGTCTCTGCCCGCGCCCAGGGCGCCCTCACCGTCGCGGAGATCGCCCTGGAGAGCGGCGATCCCCTCCGCGCCCTCCACCTCTACCGCGAGCAGGCGCGCGACCTCACCGCGCGCGGCGACGACCTCGCCCTCCAGGCCTGGCTCGGCGTCCTCCAGGCGGCGGACGCAGCCCTCGGCCAGCGCCACCCCGTGGGGGACGCCCTCCGCGAAGCGGCCAGCGCCCTCGACCGGGCCGAGCGCGCCGACCTCCCCTCGCCTTGGCGTCGCTGCGACGCCTGGCGGCCCCTCCTCCTCCGGGCCCTCCGCGCCCAACCCGCCCACGCCCTCCTCCTCGCCAGTCACCTCCGGCGCTGGTTCCCGGACGCCCCCCGCGCGCACTACCTCGCTGCCGTCGCCGCCCAGCGCCTCCTCCCCACCCTCGACCCGGCCGCCCAGCCCGCTCAGGCACGCGCCGCCGTCACCGCCCTCAACGCGGCCCTCCTCGCCGCCACCGAGCGCGGCGAGGCCGATCGCTGGCGCCCCTGGATCGCCGCCCGCGCGGCGGCTCTCCTCTGGCGCTACGTCCGCCCCGGCGACCCCGCCGCCGCCGACGAGGCCCTCCGACACGCCGACACCCTCCACCCCCGCGACCTCGCCAGCCGCCCCCTCTGGCTCCGCCTCGCCTGGGCCGAGGTCAACCTCCACGCCCCCCGCGCCATGACCCGCCTCCGCGCCCTCGACCTCCTCGAAGCCGCGCTGGAGGAGGGCGACGCCGCCCGCACCCCCGTCCTCCAGATCCTCGACGCCTACCTCGAGCGCATGGGCTGGAGCTGGTACGCCACCGAGCACGACCGCGTCCGCGCCCTCCTCGCCGCCCTCGCCCCCTCCCTCCCCGCGGGCGCCCGCGCCCGCGCCCGCGCCTACCTCGACCTCCTCCAGCGCCTCCACGACGCCCACGGACGCCAGGCCCCCCCAAGCGCCGAGCACCTCGACCTCCTCGCCGCCTTCGCTCCCCAACACCCCCCCGACGCCGCCCCCCT
>CAUJGC010000003.1 GCA_963169075.1 Myxococcota bacterium | reverse complement strand
TTTGTGCTGTTGTTTGTCGGGGGGGGCCCCCGCGCGGCCGGGGGTCAGCGACCCCCGGACCCCCAATTTTCAGGGCGCGATGCGCTGGAGGGACTCCTTGGCGAGGGGGTCGGTCTCGCGTGCGACGCGCTGTCGGAGGAGGGCCTTGCCGGGCTCGCCGCCGAGCTTTCCGACGGTGTGGATGGCGCTGATGCGGAGCTGGACGTCGCCGTGCTCCAGCCAGGGCTCGACCCACTTGAGGGCGCGGTCGGGGAAGGCGTGCATGGCGGCGTTCATGGAGGCGCGGACGTAGGTGTCGCGGAGGGCGGTGTCCTGGAGCTTGAGCTGGAGGTAGGCGGCGGCCTGGTCATCGTTGGGGAAGAGCCCGAGGGCGCGGATGGCCTGGACGCGGAGGCTGGTGATGTTGTTGTTGTCCTCGGCGATGGCGATGAGGAGGTTGACGGCGTCGGGGCTGACGCTGAGGAGCCTGGCCTGATCGGGGAAGTAGTGGTAGCCGGAGAGGAGGAAGGTGATCTGCTCCTGCTGCACGGGGTCGAGGCGGTTGAGGTCGATGAGGGTGGCGGCAGGACGGTCCTGCTTGACGGGCTTGTCCTGGGCGGCGGCGGGGACGGCCATGAGGCCGAGGATGCCGACGGTGAGGGCGAGGATGAGTCGTCGCATGGCGTGTTCAGCTCCTGATCCAGAGGTCGGCGTGGTTACTTGACGAGCGCGGAGCGGCGGAGGACGCGGCCCTGACCGCTGGAGACCTGCTCCTGGTTCACCCCAGGGATGGAGAAGGGGAACATGAAGTTGCGGTGGTCGGGGCAGGCGGTGGAGCGCTCGGGGTCGGAGCACTCCTGGGTGTCGGAGATGGGGTCGCCGCCGCCGCCGTGCTCGGAGGTGTGGCGGAGGCCGAGGAAGTGTCCGATCTCGTGTGCCATGGTCTGGCCGAGGTCTTCGCCGCCGTCGCGGAGGTTGATGCTGGAGAAGATGAGGCCGGCGCCCTCGGTGCCGTGGAAGCCGGAGATGCCGGGGAGGCCAGGGCTGATGCCGAGGAGGGTGCCGGAGATCTCGGGGATGTCGAACTCATCGATGAGGAAGACGTTGACGCTGAGGCGCTCGTCGGGGGTGGGGCCGGGGTCTTCGGAGAGTGCGACGAGGCGGAAGACGTCGCTGAAGTCGCGGATGACCTTGTAGCGGCTGGTGTTGGCGTCGCTGAGGGTCTTCCAGCGGACCTCTCCGACGTTGATGTTGGCTTTGCCGTAGATGGTCCGCATGGTCTGGAGCATCGTGGCGATGTTGCTGTTGCTGGTGGGGTTGGAGGTGTTCACGCCGGGGACGCCGACGAGGTAGAAGTTGACGTCGATGGTGTCGCCTTCGGCGGTCTTGGAGATGACGTAGAAGCAGGTCTCGCTGGTGCGGGAGGTGCTTTCGAGGGTGAAGGAGCCGCCCCAGTCGTCGCGCTGTCCTTCGAGGGAGGCGATGTCGGTGCCGGGGAAGAGGAGGGGGGCGATGGAGACGAGGAGCTGGGGGTTGAGGGTGTAGAAGTCGTACTCGTTCTTGAGGTCGAGGTTGATGCCGTTGGGTCCGCGGAGGCGGGTGGGGTCGATGGAGGAGCCGTCCATGGTGAAGGGGGCGATGTAGAAGCCGACGGTCCCGGAGGGGAGGGTGAAGGTGACATCGCTGCCGGACTGGCACTGGATCTCGAAGGCGCCTGCGCCGCCGCCGACAGGGGTGGTGGAGGAGCGGTTCTCGGGCTCGCAGTAGGTGTTGTTGAGGCAGACGTAGCCGTCGCGGCAGTCGGTGTCGGCGTCGCACTCGGCCTTGCAGACAGGGGAGGGTGCGTTGATGCAGACGCCGCCGTTGCACTCGCTGTCGTTGCCGCAGTTGAGGGTGGTGCAGTAGCCGGAGGGGTAGCCTTCAGCGTCCTTGGCGCAGACGCCGCCCTTGCACTGGATGTCGGTGTTGCAGGGCTGTCCGTCGTCGCGTCCCTCGGGGTTGATGGTGACGCGGCCCTCTGCGGGGACGCAGGAGGGTTCGCTGAGGTCGGCGCTGGAGCAGGCGTAGCCGGCGCGGCACTGGGAGTTGTTGGTGCAGTCGCGGTAGCAGAAGCCGCTGTCTCCGACCTGCTCGCAGTGTGAGCTGTCGGGGCAGTCGGAGTCGGAGTCGCAGAGGGCGGAGCAGTAGCCGCCGTCGAGGTGGGTGAGGCACTCGAGGTCGCCGCCGCACTGTCCGTCGTTGGTGCAGGCTGCGCCGACGGTGCCGGACTGGGGGTAGTTCTCGCCGATGCCCTCTTCGGGGAGGCAGACGGGTGAGGAGTCGACCTCGAAGCATCCGTAGCCTTCGCGGAGGCAGTCGCCGGAGGCGGTGCAGTTGGCGAGGCAGATGTTGCGATTGGAGCCGTCGATGGTGATGCGGAAGCACTCGGAGGAGATGTCGGGGCAGCCGGTGTCGTCGCAGAACTCGGTGGTGCAGTAGCCGCCGGGGAAGCCCTCTTCGTCGGTGAGGCAGGTGTCACCGGTGAGGCAGTCCACGGCGCTGGTGCAGGGTTGTCCGGTGCTGCCGATGCAGCCGGTGGCGATGGCGAGGAGGGCCAGCGCGCTCAAGGGGACGAGGCCCTTGAGGGCGCGCCGCCAGATTCTACGAACCTGCAACATGGGGTTGGCTCCGCTCCTGAGGTGTTCGAGTGCGTGGCGCGAGCGCAGGGGTGCTGGGCTCGTGCGTGAAGACGGAGGGTTCGACGATCCTCCGCGGCGCTTATTCAAGAAAGATGAACCTGAGCGATCTGTCCAGCGACGGCGACGCAGCCCTCCCAGCGGCCCTCGACGCGTCCCATGCCGAAGAGGATGGCGTTTTGTATGGAGGCGTTGGTTCCGACGTGTGTGCCGTCGAGGGTGACGCAGGGTCCGACGCGTGCGCCGGCGTCGAGCTGGGCGCCGAGCCCGGCGAAGACGGGGGGTGCGAGGCGCGCGGCGCCGTGGATGGAGTCGGGGTGGAGCAAGGCGAGGCCGGGTGCGTGGGTGGGTCGGAAGGGGGATTGGTGGAAGAGATCGGGTTGGAGGAGGGCGCGTCGGGTGGCGTCGAGGAGGAGTGCGGGGGTGTCCATGGCGACCCAGAAGTCGTCGAGGAGGAGGGTGTGGAGGTGATCGCCGTCGAGGAGCGCGGGGAGCCAGCAGGTGTCGATCAGATCCTGGACGCCGGGGAGGTGTGCGACGGCGCGCTCCAGGCGTTCGAGGAGGGCGGGCTCGACGATATGTACGCCCATGTAGGCGCGTTCGTGTGTATGTGGGGCGTGGTGTGTCTTGCGGAAGCCGGTGATGCGTCCTTCGGGGTCGGTGAAGACGCCGCCGGGGTGTCCTGGGGTGAGGGGGCGGGTGAGGAGGGTGAGGAGGGCGTTGGAGTCGCGGTGTTGTTGGAGGGCGCGTCGGAGGTCGGCGTTGAAGATGGCGTCGCCGTTGAGGACGAGGAGGGGTGCGTCGGGTCGTCCGAGGGCCTGCCAGGCGCGGAGGAGTCCGCCGCCGGTGCCGCTGACGTGGGGTTCGTGGGCCCAGGCGAGCTGGAGCTGGCCGAGGGCGTTGGCGAGGGGTTCGACGACGGGGGGGAGGAGGTGGGCGAGGTGGCAGGTGTTGACGCCGACGCGTCGGGCGCCGGCGCGGGCGATGTGATCGAGGGTGTAGGCGATGAGGGGTGTGTTGAGGAAGGGGAGGAGGGGCTTGGGGGTGGCGTCGGTGAGGGGTCGCATGCGGGTGCCGAGGCCTGCGGCGAGGATGACGGCCTGGGGTGGGGTGTTGTGGTGGCTCACAGGGTGTCTCGCTGGTCGCCTTCGCCGCGCTCGGCCTGGATGATGGTCTGGAGGAGCGCGGGGTCGCCGCTGAGCTGCGCGAAGCGCTTGGCGAGGGCGAGGTGTTGCTGCAGCTCGGGGAGGTTGCCGCGCGCGCGCGCGATGAGGGCGCGTGTGAGGGCGGCGAGGGCGGGGATGTCGAGGCGTGCAGCGGCGAGCCCGAGGTCGCTGGCGCGTGTGAGGAGCTTGTCGGCCTCGTCGGGGTTGGAGGCGAGGCGGAAGCGTCCGCTGATGTAGAGGATCTCGGCGGCGCTGCCGAGGTCGCCAGCGGCGAGCTGGAGGTTGAGGGCCTCGGAGAGGACGGGGGCGGCGGCGCGGACGTAGGCGTCGACGGAGAGGTCCTGGGGGGGGATGTTGAGGTAGAGCCGTGAGAGGCTGCGGTAGAGGCCGATGAGCTCCTGGGTGTCGTGGGCCTGGGCGTAGAGTTCGGCGCTGCTCATGGCGCGGTCGAAGGCGCGCTGTCGTTCGTTCTGTGCGAGGAAGAGGTTGAGCTGGAGGAGTCCGACGCGGGCGAGGCCGGGCGTGTAGGCTTCTTTATCGAAGAGGCGCTCGGCTTCGAGGAAGGCGATGGTGGAGCCTGTGGTGTCGCCGCTGCGGAGGCTCTGCATGGCCTGGACGAGGCGGACGGAGGCGAGGGGGAAGGAGCCGAGGAGGTAGGCGAGATCGAGGGCGCGGTCGAGGGCGCGGTCGCGTCGGGCCTGGTCTTCGGGTGCGAAGGTCCAGTAGGCGCCGAGGTAGAGGTGGTGGAGGTCCCCGACGCAGATGAGGTCGGCGGGGTCGGGGGGCTGTTGTTGGCGTTGGGCCTCGCGGGCGCGCTCGACGGCGGGCAGGCAGCGGGCTTCGAAGGCGCGGGTCTGCTCTTCGGCGCGGTCGAGCTGATCGCCTTTGTAGAGGGTGTCGATCCAGGCGCGCCAGGCGTGGATGGACCAGGGTCCGTCGTCGATGGCGCTGCGGGTCTGGTAGAAGTCGTAGGCGGCGTCGATGCTGGGCTGGGTGAGGCGGAGGTCTTCGTAGAGGGCGTAGATGGTGCCGAGGGCGTTGACGAGGGCGAGGTTGTCCTGGCGTTGGCGTGCGAGGGCGATGTCCTCTTCGACGAGGCGGAGCGCTTCGCGGGTGTGTCCCGCCTGTCCCCAGCGCATGGCGAGCTGATCGCGCAGGTGCCAGCGTGCGGGTCCGTCCCAGCCGCCTTGTCGGAGGAGGGTCTCTGCGAGGACGAGGGCCTCTGCGCTCTGTCCGCGGTGGACGAGTGCGGAGGTGAGGAGGGCGTGGAAGGTGGGGTCGAGGGCCTCGGGGGTGAGGGCGTGGAGGGGTCCGGCGTCGAAGCCGATCTCGGGGACGGCGGCGATCATGCCGTGGGCGACGGAGAGGCCGGTGGAGGCGTAGTTGAGGATGAGGTGGGGTGTGCCGTCGCGGTCCTGGACGCTGGCGGCGAGGAGGAGGCGGGGTTCGTTGACGTAGGGCTGTCCGGTGGCGAGGCGTCCCAGCTCGGGGTCGAGGGGATCGACCTCCAGGTCGACGGCGCGCGCGGAGAGGCGCCAGGCGGGTGCGCGGTCGAGGTAGCTCTGGAGCGCGGCGAGGATGAGGTCGCGCTGCGCGGGTGAGCCGCCCTGGACGCGGGCGACCTCGACGACGCCGGCGTGGGGGGGCTCGGTGGTGCCGGGGTGCGCGAAGAGGGCCCAGGCGCCCTGGGTGACGTTGCCGCGGACGCCGCCCTGGAGGAGGATCTCGGCGCGCGCCTTGTGCTCCTCGATCTGGGTGATCAGGGCGAGGCCCTGGAGTCGATCGCCGAGGCGCTCGCCGTGGTCGGCGCGGGGGTCGAGGAGGAGGTAGCGATCGCCGGGCTGCACGCCGTCGAGGAAGCCGCGGTCGAGGGTGATCGTCTTGCCTTCCAGCTCGGTGACGGCGGCGAGCCCTTTGGTGACGCGGGGCGGGGTGGGGTCGTCCCAGGGTACGGGGCGGGCGCCGTCGAGGTTGGCGTCGGGCTGGAGGTATTCGGGCTGGGCGAGGGCGACGGGGCCCTGGGGGGTGTCGAAGGCGCGGGCGACGCGCGCTGCGGCGAGGACGGGGCGTGGCCCGAGGGCGTCATCCCAGTCGCCGCCGTAGTGGAGGGTGTAGAGCGCTCCGAGGCGCGGGCTCTCCAGGCCGCTGAGGTAGAGGTAGCCGTCAGGGCCCTGGATGGCGAGGGGGCCGCTGGGCGCGCCGTCGGGGCGTTTCAGCTCGGGCGCTGCGGCGGGGAGGGCGTCAGGCATGCGCGGGGGGCCGATCGGCGCGGTGGTCGCGCAGGCGCCGAGGGTCAGGAGCGCGGCGGGGAGGAGGGCGCGGAGGAGGAGGCGGGTGAGCAGGTCGGAGCCGGTCATGGGGGGAGGTCGTCCTGGGCGTCTCGGGTTCGGTTGGTGGCGGCGCCGCGTCGAGGCGTCAGCGCCCATGCTAACAGCATGGCATCCGGGGGGGCAATGGCCCGCCGGTATGGCCTCCGAGGTACGCCCAGGACGAAGCGTGTTCAGCGCGCAGGCGCGCAGAAGCCGGGCTGGACGCAGCGCTCTCCGGCGTCGCAGTCTGCGTGGCGGGTGCAGGCGTCCATGCATCGCCCGCCGACGCAGCGGAAGGCGTCTTCGTCGCCGCACTCTGCGGGGAGGCTGCACTCGGGCGGCGCGCAGGCGCCGTCGATGCAGATGGCGTCCTCGCACTGATCGTCGTCCTGGCAGGCCGTGGGCTCGGGCTCGGGCTCGGGCTCGGGCTCAGGCTCAGGGGTGTTGCGACAGGTGCGGTCTTCGCCTTCGGCGCTGGGGAGGGGGACGCACTGATCGGGGACGCCGACCTGCTGGCTGACGTCGAGGCAGGCGAAGCCCCGCGGGCACTGTGCGTCGCTGGTGCAGGCGCGTCCGCAGACGCGCTCTTGAGGGTTGATCTCGATGCAGAGGGCGTCGGGCTCGGCGCAGTCCGCGGCGCGCTGGCAGGGGTCGCAGAGGCCGGCGGTGGGCTCCTGGGGGGCCGGTGGGTCGTAGGGCTCGCACCAGCCGTCAAAGCAGGCGTAGCCGCGGGCGCAGTCGCGGTCGTCCCAGCACTCGGGTTCGTCGTAGGGTGCGTCGTAGACGACGCACTCGCAGATCTGCTCCTCGTAGCAGCCCCAGGCGTCACAGTATTCGGTGTAGTAGCACTCCTCGACACAGGCCTCCTGGGTCTCGATGACACAGGCCGCGAAGGCGAGGGGTGCGAGGGCAGCGAGGATGAGGGCTCGGACGGTGCGGGTCATGGGGCCTCCGCGGCGTCTAGGGGGGGAGGCGCTGGCCGGCAGCCTCCGGGGGTCTGGTGGAGAGAGACGGTTGAGCGGCGGTGAATATTCACGGCAGATCAAGTGGGTGGCGTGGTTGCAATGCGTCGGCATCCTGGCCTATGTTGGGTGACGTCGGTGCTCCCCGGTTGAACCGTACATCCCAAGCGAAGCGTTGACCCCAGCTGTGTGAGCTCTTAGCGAGAGGGAAGTCCAATATGAAGGTCTGGAGTGTGTGGCCGCGTGGCAGCGGTCTGCAGGCGGTGGCGCTCGGCGCGGCGCTGCTCTCTATGTTGGTCGCTGCGTCTGCAGGGGCGCAGACTGTAGATCTCCTGGATGATGAGGGGATCCTCTGGGACATCGACGCGACGGGTGCGGTCGCGGGGCTGGCGGGCGGTCTCCAGGGGCTGCCCCGGCTCTGCGTGCTGTCGGAGCCCGCGCCCGCCGGGGGGTGCCCGGTGGGGTCGGTGTTTGCGGCGGCGCCGGGTTCGGCGGCGCTGGAGCTGGGCGATCGGCAGGTGTCCTGGTCGGGGCCGACGCTCTCGGGGCTGGAGGTGACGCGGCGGCTCTATGTGCCCGACGGGGGGGCGCTTGGGGGCTATCTGCGGGTGATGGACGTGCTGGTGAACCCGACCGGGGCGCCGATCACGGTGACGGTGCGGCTGGGCGCTGCGGTGGAGACGCCCGGCGTTGAGGAGCTTGGGAGCGGGGCGGGGAGTCAGGTGATCGCCTCCAGCAGCGGAGACGCGGCCTGGGGTGTGGAGGACGCCTGGGTGGTCCTGGATGATCTGGACAACGCGGGCGGGCTGGCGGTGGGGGCGCTGCTTGGGAGCGGCGACGCGCCGATGGGGCGTGATCGCGTGGGGCTGGATTTCTACAGCGGGGGTGCAGCAGGGAAGATCGGCTGGGAGTACCGCGCGGTGACGCTCCAGCCCGGCGAGCGCGCGAGCTTCCTGCACGTCTTCGCGCAGGGCGCGTCGCAGGGGGCCGTGCAGGCGCGGCTGGAGGCGTTGGCGTCGCACCCGCCGGAGCTCTTCTGGGGGCTCACGGAAGAAGACCTGGGGGGCCTCCGCAACCTGGCGCCTCGCCGCCCGCGGGTTTTGCTGTTGACGTCGGACGATCAGGGCGCGTGGCGCGACGTGCAGGCGACGCTGCGGCTGACGCAGAGCTTCGATCTGGCGGGGAGCGGGGTGGTGGACATCTCGGATGAGGCGCTGCCTTCGCTGGCGGAGCTGCAGAGCTATGACGCGGTGCTCTGCTGGGTGCGCCAGCCGCACGCCTTCCAGGCGGGGTTGGGGGATCTGCTGGCGGATTATGTGGACGGAGGCGGCGCGCTGGTGGTGATGCCCTTCGCGTTTGAGGGGAGCGTGGCGCCGCTGGGGCGGTGGCAGAGCGGCGGGTACTCCCCGATCGCCGCCGCGGGTCAGCCTGCGGCGCAGGCGTCGCCGCTGGGGGTGGTGGACGCGCCGGGGCACCCGCTCTGGATCGACGTGACGACGCTGGAGAACGCGGTCTACCGGGCAGGCTCGACGCAGGTCCACGCGAACGCGACGCGGATCGCGCGCTGGCAGGATGGCCGGGTGGCGGCGGCGGTGCGTGACGACCTGGGCGGGCGGGTGGCCGCGCTGGGCTTCTACCCGGTGTCGGATCGGAACACGTCGGATCAGCAGCTCTACTGGAACGCGAGCACCAGCGGGGACTTCTTGATCCGCAACGCGATCTACTGGGCGGCGGGCTACAACGGGACGATCCTGCCGGGGCCCGCGCCGCAGGCGGGGACGGGCGGACCCTACGCGATCCCGGAAGGCGAGGCGCGGGCGCTGGACGGGCTGGGCGCCTCGACGGGGCATCGGCTGGTCTTCATGTGGGATCTGGACGATGACGGGGTGTTTGGCGAGGACAACATCGAGCTGGCGTCGAACCCGGTCTTCCGGGCGTTTGAGCGCAACGGCCCTGACGAGCAGGCGATCGCGCTGCGCGTGGTGGATCGGCTGGGCCGCCGCTCGGAGGCGGAGGGGCTGATCCGCATCACGAACAAGCCGCCGGTGGTGCAGACGGCGCAAGGGCCGACGGTGCTGGACGAAGGCGAGGCGGGGATGTTTGTGGCGACGGGCCGCGACCCCTTCCCGGGGGACGTGGTGACGATCCGCTGGGACTTCGGCGACGGGGCGACGGGTGTGGGGAGCCCGGCGCAGCACGCGTTCGGTGATCAGGGGATCTACACGGTCCAGGCCATCGCGGACGACGGCGACGACATCGACACGCGCGAGCTGATGGTGCAGGTGCTGAATGTGGCGCCGGAGATCCTGGACGTGCAGCGCCCGATGGTGGTGGAGGAGGGGAGGCCAGCGCGCTTCAGCGCGCTGGCGGACGATCCCGGGGATGACGCGCTGACCTACACCTGGACCTCGGGGGCGATGGTGGCGCGGGGTGAGGAGGTGGAGCTGGTGTGGCCCCAGGAGGGGACCTACGCGGTGACGCTGACGGTGGACGACGGCGACGGGGGGCAGGCGTCGGAGACGTTCATGGTGGTCGTGGAGAACGTGGCGCCGGTGATCACCGAGGTGGTGGCGCCGACGGAGGGGCTGGAGGGTCAGGTGTTGAGCTTCAGCGTGGCGGCGCAGGATCCGGGCGTGGAGCCGCTGGTCTACCAGTGGAGCTTCAGCGACGGCGGCGCGGCGACGGGGGCGAGCGTGACCCACAGCTTTGCAGACGACGGGGTGGTGGGCTGGACGGTGCAGGTAGGCGACGGGGTGAGCATGACGAGCGCGATGGGGAGCGTGACGCTCTCCAACGTGGCGCCGACGATCACAGGGATCCAGGGTCCGCTGGATGTGAGCGTGGGGCAGCGCTTCAGCCTGGAGGTGATCTTCACCGATCCCGGCGCTGCGGACACCCACGCGATCACCTGGTCCTGGGGCGCGGAGGTGGCGACGGGGGCGTCGGTGGAGCTGATGTTCGACGCGCCTCAGCGGGTGATGGTCATGGTGCGGGTCCAGGACGACGACGGCGGGGCGGCGACGCTGACCCGCGAGGTGGTGGTGCGGGGCCAAGCGCCCGAGATCACTTCACTTGTTGCGCCCGCGGAGGGGCTGGAAGGCGAGGCGTTGAGCTTCAGCGTGGAGGCGACGGCGCCGGGTTGCAGCGCGCTGGAGGCGCGGTGGTTCTTCGGCAACGGGGACGAGGCCGAGGGCTTCTCGGTGAGCTACACCTTCCCGGATGACGGGCTCTACGCGGTCGGAGTCTCGGTGCTCTGCCTGGACGACAACGGGCTGGCGACGCGGTCGCAGGAGGTGATGATCGCGAACGTGGCGCCGACGCTGGGGGCGCTGGAGGTGCCGCAGGAGGTGCGCGAGGGGGAGCAGGTCACGCTGCGGGTCGCGGCGAGCGATCCGGGCGCGGGCGACGCGCTGACGTATACGTGGACGATCGGCGCGCAGAGCTTCGACTCGGCGGATGGGGTGGTGAGCTACACCTTCCCGGACGACGGCGAGGTGTCGATCCAGGTGCGGGTGAGCGACGGAGACGGGGGGGAGGCGCAGAGCGCGGCGCAGGTGTTGACGGTGTTGAACGTGGCGCCGGACTGCTCGGTGAGCGCGCCTCCGGAGGTGTTGTTGGTCGAGCGGCTGCCGGTGGTCTACAGCGCGACGCTGGGGGCGGTGGACGTCCCTGCGGACACGCTGCGGTGGCGGCTGGTGTCGGGGCCGATGGGGCTGGCGGTGCTGGCCTCGGGCGGGGTGCAGTGGGTGCCGAGCGAGGCGCAGCTGCGGGCGGGGAGCTTCCCGGTGGCGGCGGAGGTGGACGACGGGGACGGCGGGGTGTGCCGTGTGGAGTGGACGCTCACCTTTGACGTGACGGACGCCGACGACGACGGGATGCCGGCCTGGTGGGAGCTGCTCTACGGCCTGGATGACGGGGATGAGGCCGACGCGGCGCTGGACCCGGACGACGACGGAGCGACGAACCTGGACGAGTACACCCGCGGGACCGATCCGCGGGTCTATGACGGGATCGTGGCGCCGACGCTGCTCGCGCCCATCGGCGGGGCGGCGGTGGCGACGCGCCAGCCCGCGCTGGAGGTGCAGCGCCTGGTGTTCACCGAGCCGGTGCAGCTGGAGATCGAGGTCTACAGCGACATGGGGTTGAGCGCGCGGGTGAGCGGCGCGGTGGTGGAGCAGGCGGACGGCGCGGCGCGGACGGCCTGGACGGTGGACGTGGAGCTGGAGGAGGACGCGACCTACTGGTGGCGTGCTCGCGGGGTGACAGCGGCTGCGGAGGGGCAGTGGAGCCTGCCGGAGTCCTTCCTCGTGGACGCGGGGAACGAGGCGCCTTCGGCGCCCGCGCTCTCTCGCCCCGAGGACGGCGCCACGGTGGACACGCTGCGCCCGCGGCTGGTGGTGAGCAACGCCACCGACCCTGAGGGGGACGCGCTGGTCTACGACTTTGAGGTCTACAGCGATGAGGGGTTGAGCGCGCAGGTGGGCGCGGGGCTCCAGATCGCGCAAGGCGAGCTGGGCGCGACGATCTGGACGGAGATCCCGACGTTGGAGGAGGACGGAGCCTACTGGTGGCGGGCGCGGGCGGTGGACGCGCAGGGGAACGCCTCGGAGTGGGCGGCGGCGTGGCGCTTCGTGGTGAACACGGAGAACCAGTCGCCGGGGGCGCCCGAGATCGTGGCGCCTGCGGACGGGTCGGTGGTGACCTCGCTGGAGGTGACGGCGGAGGTGGCGTCGATCACCGATCCGGACGGCGACGCGGTGACGCTGTCCTGGGAGCTGCTGAGCGGCGAGGGCTTCGCGACGCCGGTGTCCTCCGGCGAGGGTGTGGCCGTGTCGGAGTCCGGCGAGGCGAGCTTCGGGCTCTCGGGGCTGGTGGAGGACGCGCGCTACCTGCTGCGGGCCTGGGCCAGCGACGGCGAGTCGAGCGGCCCCGAGGCGACGTCCACCTTCACGGTGAGCGCGACGAACGACGCGCCGACGGCGCCGATCCTCCAGAGCCCGGCCGATGGGGCGGAGGTGACGAGCGGGACGCCGACGTTGATCGTGATCAACGCGGTGGACCCGGAGGGGGAGGCGCTGACCTACGACTTCTTTGTCTATGCGAGCGCGGCGGGCGGTGAGCCGGTGGCGTCGGAGGAGGGGGTCGGGGAGAGCGACACGGGGGTGACCTCGTGGCGGGTGCCTGCGGGGCAGGCGCTTGCGCCGGGGACGTGGTGGTGGAGCGCGCGGGCTGTCGATGCGTCGGGGCTGGCGGGGCCGGAGGCAGCGCCGTTCCGCTTCACGCTGGCTGGCGGCGGGGAGACGCTGACGGCGCCGGTGCTTCAGGCGCCGGTGGATGTGTCGTGGGCCGAGGGTGAGGCGCAGGAGTTCACGTGGTCGGGGAGCGTCTCCAGCGCAGGGGACGCGGTGGTCTACGATCTGGAGATCTTCAGCTACGATCTGGAGAGCCAGGCCGTCGGCGCGCGCGTCGCCGCGCGCCTGGGCGTCGAGCACGCCGACGCCGACACCCAGCGCGCCTCCCTGGAGGACGCCCTCCCCGCCGGGAGCTACGCCTGGACCGTCACCGCGCGCGCCGGGGACCTGAGCGTCACCAGCGACACCGCCCGCTTCGAGGTCGCCGCGGCGGCCCTCCTCCCCTTCGGGGAGGTGCAGGGCGGCGGCGGCCTCTTCTGCGCCCAGCCCTCCCAGCGACCCGCCTCAACCGTCGGGCTCCTGGTGACTCTCCTGGTCGCGTTCGGCGGCGTCGTCGCCCTCCGGCGGCGGGGCGGGTGCGGGGGGCCCCCCCCGCCCCCCCCGCGCCGCCGCCCCCCCCCACGCCCCCCCACCCCACCCCCCCCCCCACCCCCACACCCCCCCCGGGCCGGCGGCCCCCCC
>CAUJGC010000002.1 GCA_963169075.1 Myxococcota bacterium | reverse complement strand
TCCAGGGTGGTCTCCAGCCCCTTGGCCTCCTCCACCGTGATCACGCCCTCCTTCGTCACGCGCTCCATCGCCTCAGCGATGATCGACCCGATCGTGTCGTCGCCGTTCGCAGAGATCGTCGCCACCTGCGCGATCTCCTTGTTCGTGCTCACCGGACGCGAGAGCGCCCCCAGCTCGCCCACCAGCGCGCCCACCGCCTTGTCGATGCCGCGCTTGATGCCCATCGGGTTGTGGCCGCCAGCCACCGCCTTCGCGCCCTCGCGGTAGATCGCCTGGGCCAGCACCGTCGCCGTCGTCGTGCCGTCACCCGCCACGTCCGCCGTCTTCGAAGCCACCTCCTTGACCATCTGCGCGCCCATGTTGGCGAACTTGCTGTCCAGCTCGATCTCCTTGGCGACGGTGACGCCGTCCTTGGTGATCGTCGGCGCGCCGAAGCTCTTCTCGATCACGACGTTGCGGCCCTTCGGCCCCAGCGTCACCTTCACCGCGTTGGCGAGGATGTCCACGCCCTCAAGAAGCTCACGACGGGCGCGATCGCTGAAGATGATATCCTTGGCCATAGCTTCAAGACTCCTTTATAGATGCTGAATCAAGACAATGCCGGCATGTATCATGAAACAAGCGCCGGCGCGTTCACTCGCGAGCGCGGACCCTGGGCGGAGGCTCACGCCTCCAGCTTCGCCAGGATGTCCTCCTCCTTCAGGATGAGGTAGTCCTCACCATCGATCTTGATCTCCGTCCCCGCGTACTTGCCGAAGAGGATCCGATCACCCTCCGACACCGCCACCGGACGCAGCTCGCCGCTCTTCATCCGGCGACCCGTCCCCGCCGCGATCACGCGACCCTCAAGCGGCTTCTCCTTGGCCGAGTCCGGGATGATGATCCCGCTCGACGTCTTCTCCTCCTGCTCCAGCCGCTGGACCAGCACCTTGTCGTAAAGAGGACGCACCTTCATATCAGCCTCCCATGTCCTACATGACACACCGCGCCGCCTACACGACGCAGCGTGCCGTCTCCATCGGGCGCCAGACGCCCTGTTCCTGAGTCAGATGAGTTCCAGCGAGCCGCAGGCCCGGGCCTCGACACACGAGGCGCCCCACCCTGGAGCTTCGCTCCTCGGGCCGTCCGGCTCAACGCAGCGTACCGTATGCACCCCCCATGCACCGTCAAGGGGGCCTCCCTTTTTTTTTGACAACCCCCCAAGCAAAACGGGCCAGCCCGAAGGCTGGCCCGCAGCGACGCCTCGCGGCGCGCAGCCCCGCTCAGCGCTGCTGCGCCCGCTGAAGCTGCTTGCGCTGACGAGACACCGCCTCGATGCTGTCCACCGCCGCCTCGTTGAAGAACACATGACCCGCCGCGATCTCCCGCAGCGCCGTCACGCACTCCTTGTTGTCCGCGCGGACGTAGGGCTCGTCCTGATCCACGCGCAGCTGACGCGCGCGCTTGCTCGCCAGGTGCACCAGCGCGAAGCGGTTCTCCACCTTCTCCAGACAATCCTCAACAGTCACGCGTGCCATCGCACCTCACCTCTGAGCAGAAGCTGCCTCCAACGCGCGCCACTGCGCGCAGCCGATGCACCCTATACCCCCCCGCACCACGCGTCAACCCGACCACAGCCCGCGACGCAGCAACGCCAGACGCAGATCGCTCACGCGACGACCCCGCGCACGACGCAGCCGCTCCAGCAGCGCCACCGTCTCCTGATCCTCCAGCGGAGACATCAGCGACCAGCGCTCCGCCACCTCGTGCAGCACCTCCACCCACGCCGGAAACGTGTCCGCCAGCTCCTCGAAGATCTCGTCGAACCCGCCCTCGCGACGACGCTCCCGGAAGAGCCCCGAGAGCGTCCCGTACGCCGCCTGGCCCATCGCGATATAATATGGTACACCCACCGGGCGGCGCCGCAGGCTGTCCGCGAAGAAACCCGACACGAAGAGCGCCAGATCCCCCAGCCGACGATAATGCTGGACGCGACCCGCGCTCGACTCCTCCAGCGCCGCCTGGAGCAGCTGCGCCAGCGCCTCCTCACGACGACGACCGTCGTCCCCCAACGGGTAGAGCTCCTCTGCGTCCGCGAACGACTCCAGGACGCTCACCACATAGTACGACGAGGACGGCGTCGCCTCCAGCCCCTGACGGCTACAGGCCACATCCACCGCCTCGTGGAAGTAGGCGCCCAGGGAGGGGTACGCCACCACCATGCTCGTCACCACCCCGCGCTCGTCTCCGCTTGACATCTCCTCACCTCCTGGGGCGCCGCTGCGCTCCGCTGACCTCGTGAAGAGCCCGGGAAGATGCCCCGCCTCTTCACCCGTTCGTCTCCGGGAGAGCAGCCGCCGGGCTGGCACACCACCCTCCCACACCACCAGGGTAACCCGCACCGCCATGAAGCACAAAAACCACCTCCGCTGCGGCCTCCTGGCGAGCCTCACCTCCCTCTCAACGCTCCTCCTCGCCCCCACATTCGCCCAGGCCCAGGACGCCCCGGCGATCAAGCCCGCCAACGCACCCCAGGCCGACGCACCCCGCAACATCCTCTGGCTCATCCAGCCCGGCCAGGGCGTCCAGAGCGGCGACTCCACCTCCATCCTCGCCGTCGTCGTCCTCAAGCGCCTCCTCGAAGGCACCGCCGGGCAACACACCGTCGCTGCCACGCCCGAGCACCTCGCCCCCCGCGTCGCCGCCTCCCAGCGACCCGAGCTGCCCCCCTGCCTCTCCGGCCTCCAGCCCTGCCCCAACCCCCACGCCGCAGCCCTCGACGCCCTCGACGCCGACCTCCTCCTCACCGCGCGCCTCGACGCCGCCCCCGAAGCCTTCGCCCTCCACGTCGAGATGCGCGGACCCAACGGCGCCAACACCCTCACCCGCACCTTCACCCAGCCCCTCGAAAAACGCACCCCCGAGCAGGCCATGGAGGCCCTCGCCGCCCAGGTCATCCGCGAGATCTTCAACCTCTCCGGCACCGTCGAGGTCCGCTCCGACCCCGACGGCGCGCGCATCCTCATCGACGGGCAGCCCGCGGGCACTGCGCCCCTCACCGTCGAGCTGGAGGTCGGACCCCACACCCTCACCGCACAGCTCGACGGCTTCGACGACGCCACCCGCGAGATCCGCGTCACCCCCGGACGACGCGCCACCGCCACCCTCCCCCTCACCACCCGCGACGCCACCCTCACCGTCCAGACCACCCCCGCCGCCGACGCCGAGGTCCTCATCGACGGACAGCTCCGCGGCAAGACCGGCGAGCCCCTCCCCCTCCCCCCAGGCACCTACCAGCTTGAGGTCCGCGGACAGGGCTACGCACCCCGCACCCTCAGCGTCACCCTCGACTCCGCCGAACCCAAGCTCGTCAGCCTCACCCTGGAGAGCGCACGACCCACCCTGGAGCTGACCGGCCTCGGGGAGATCAACACCGACGCCATCCTCGCCAGGCGCTTCTACGCACGCATCAACTACCAATACGCCGCCCTCACCTCCGGGCTCGAAGAGACCAGCGGACGCCTCGCCGGACGCGACGTCACCGTCGTCCGCGAAGAGGTCAACGACGGCGTCATCCCCGTCCGACCCGAGTTCTCCTACCACGGCCTCAACCTCGACCTCGGCTACTCCTGGGAGCAGTGGGGCCTCATCGCCCTCGGCGTCTCCTGGCTCGGCGCCAGCGAGACCCTGGAGGTCCGCCTCGACGACGGCGAAGGACAGCTCCAGGGCGAGCTGAGCAACTTCAGCCGCCTGGAGCTGCGACCCCTCCAGCTCACCTGGCGACAGGCCTACAAGAACCTCATCCCCTCCGTCCGCGGCGGCTTCGCCTGGGCCCACACCTCCGTCGATGTCGCCTCCCCGCGCGGCGCCTCCACCCTCACCCGCGACGACCTGCTCTTCAACTTCTCCATTGATATCAGCTACTTCTTTGACTCCTGGTGGTTCGCCTGGGCCTCCATCGGCGTCCAGTGGGATCTCACCCACGACGACACCAACGCCGAGCAGATGTTCGGCGCTGGCGTCGGCATGACCTTCGAAGACCCCCTCCAGGAGCTCTTCGGCAGCGCACCCGCCAACCCGCCCAAAGCCCAGTGAGGACAACCACCATGCGACGACTCCTCCTCCGCGCCGCCGCCGCCGCCGCACTCCTCCTCACACCCGCCCTCGCCGCGGCCCAGGACCCCAACACCCGCACCGCCGCCGAGGCCATGAGCGCCGCCAAGGACGCCTACAACCGCGAGGACTACCCCCAGGCCGCCGCCCTCTACCTCCGCGCCGCCCAGCTCGACCCCGGCGCGCGCACCCTCAAGGGCGAGCCCTACCGCAACCTCGCGCGCAGCCTCTTCTGGCAGGAGCGCTTCGACCACGCCGCCTTCTGGTATGACGTCTACCTCAAAAAATGGCCTAAAAACAAAGACTTCGACCAGGTCTCCAAGGAGCTTCAGAGCGTCAACGCCAAGCGCGCCAACCCCGACCAGCCCATCACCCCCAGCCTCGTCTACCCCCAGCCCCTCCTCGACCTCGCCGCCACCCTCCACCAGCGCCTCAAGGACGACGCGCCCGCCCTCACCGCACAGGGCGGCGGCACCGCCGCCCTCTACGCCCTCGCCGTTGAGCGCGGCTACGCCCTCCCCGACCTCGCAGACGCCGCCGACCTCCTCCGCGAAGACCTCCTCCGCGAGCTGGAGCGACGCCTCCAGCAGCCCGACGACGCCCCCATCCCCCTCCTCGGCGGCGACGCCGAGCCCATCGCCGCCGCCGCCGAGCGACTCCGCGCCCTCCGCACCCTCCCCCTCACCAAGCCCCAGCTCCAGCGCACCGCCGACCTCCAGCTCCTCACCGACGCGCTCCGCGCCCTCGCCAACAGCCAGCACCGCGACGCCCTCGCCGCGCTCGACACCCTCGCCTCACGCGAAGACACCGCGCCCCCCTACCTCCCCTACCTCCACGCCCTCGCCCTCCTCCGCGCCTCCCGACCCGACGACGCCCTCCAGCGCGTCCAGGACGCCCTCCCGGCCGCTACGCCCCAGCTCCGCCCCTGGCTCCTCCTCCTCCGCGCCGAGCTGCTCCGCGCCCAGGACAAGGACGCCGACGCCGCGCGCGACCTCCTCGCCGTCCTCGCACCCGCCCCCACCCCGGACACCCCCATCAAGCTCGCCCCACCCCAGGGCGCCCCGCCCTCCGACGAGCCCGATCCCCCCACCGTCAAGACCCTCCAGGGCAGCGACGGCGAAAAAACAATCAAAATAAAGACTCAAGAGGGCAAGAATGACTAGAACAACCTGGGCCACCCCTCTCCTCGGCGCCGCCCTCGCCGCCGCCTTCGCGCTCGCCTCGCCTGAGCCAGCCCACGCCCAGGGCCCCGCCGCGATTCAGGAGGACGAGTCCCAGGGCGTCAAGGGCCTCATCGCCACCTTCACCGTCAACCAGCCCCGCGACGTCGTCTTCAGCGTCCTCAACGACCTCAGCCGCTTCAAGCAGATCTTCCCCAACGTCCTCGAGGTCAAGGTCGTCCGCGACGGCGAGACCTCGCGCGACGTCTTCTTCCGCGTGGACGCCGTCATCTCCGAAGGCTCCTACACCCTCCGACGCAACATCTCCCAGAGCAAGACCGCCGACATCATCTCCTGGAACCGCCTCAGCGGAGACGCCAACGTCATCCGCGGCTCCTGGACCCTCACCGACGGCCCCAAGGAGGGCACCACCCACCTCACCTACCGCTCCTACGTCGATGTCGGCGCCCTCATCCCCACCTCCACCGTCCGCTCCCTCGCCATCTCCAAGGTCGAAGAGATGGTCGTCCGCGTCCGCAAAGCCTGCGACGAGCGCGCCGCAGAGGCCAAGCCCGCCCCGACGCCGTAACGGCCCGTGATCGGGTGAAGAAAAATTTGGATAGGAGGTTGACTTAGGCCATCATGAGACATACTCTTTAACGCGGAGTTCAGGAGGTGCCCTTACGTAAAATCTACTAGACATTCCCCTCAGTTGACAAGAGAGGTTGTATCCATTGGAGCTTCGTGAGCTTGCGTTTCGGCACTACAAAACGCTCATCTCAACAAATGCTCTTGAATATCCCCCAATATGACAACCCTCACCCATCATCCAGTCTGAAACCCAACACGGAGCGCAAGAAAATCATTATCCACGGAGCTCGTGCTAGACGATATCTATCACCAACCCAAAAGACTGAAGCGTCACAACCACCCACCACAAAACAACAAATCATAATGAAAAAATTAATCATAATACTCTTTTTATCATCCATCCTGGCTGCACTATCAAACCAAACTTACGCTCAAGAACGAGTAGAGGTGGGCCCGCTTACACTAAAAAATCTTGCAGATCAATCCAGCGCAGTTATCACCTTTAAATCAAAAGGACAAATCTATACATACTTCACAGAGCAAAGAACAGCCTACTCAGTCCATGCGTTTTGTGACTTTAGAGTCATATCAGGCAAAGTACACCCCAAAGCCATAAAAAACAACTGCATTGAGATCGAATTCCCCGAGGGGAACTCTCTAAACATCGGAGTTCATATACCCGCCAAAGACCAAACCTACGTGCTCTTTCTTTCAAAAGAAAAGGAGTACTACATACCTATCACTCGAGGCAACTATGGCCTTTTTTTCATAGACAACCAAGACCATGTCGTGTACCTGGACTCCTATATCTGTAACTTGGCGCAAGACTCTTCATTCCGAATCAACTGTATGAACGATCGGGTAAATAAAGAAGACCTGATCAGAGAGATCGAAAAATTCAAAATAAATGAATATGAGCCTTCATGGGAGGGCAAGGTTAACAAGTCATTCCTAGGAGTATCCAGTGTTCCCGACCGATAGCTGTGTTTAGCTCTCCTTAATGCGCAGCAGAGATCATTCATCACGGACTCTGTTTATAACGGCCTATCTGGTACTCCACACCAATTCTCAGGATGTACGATGGACGGAATCCGGGCCTTGTCCGCCAGCTCGTCACCTGATCTAACAAGCAGCACGGCAACGACTTGCTGACCCTCTAGACAAAGATAGTTCATCTATGTAGTTTTTGGTTTGGAAAAAACGAAACAAAAACACAAAGGATGAACTATGACTA
>CAUJGC010000001.1 GCA_963169075.1 Myxococcota bacterium | reverse complement strand
ACCCCAAAACAATATTTTTTTTTTTTTGTTTTTTTTTTCTGGGGGGTCCTCCCGGCGGCCGGGGGCGAGCCGCCCCCGGACCCCCGTCTAGTCCTCGTGGTTGTGGCCGTGCGCCTCCTCGATGGCGTGCAGGAGGCGGTCGAGGGTCGAGGCGTCCAGGTCGCGAGGCGCCTGCGGCGCCGCAGGCGCCACCGGCGGCCGCGCCCGCTTCTGCTGGGCCGCCGCGGCCAGCGGCGGGTTGTTGTAGCCGCCGCCGTCCACGTCCACATAGATCGGGTTGGCGTAGGCGAAGGGCGCCACGTCGCTGTGGACCACCGGGAACATGTCGCCGCTGCCCCGCACCACGAGGATCACCCACGCGTCCGCGTCAAAGGTCATCGTCCACGAGACGGTCTTGCGGTAGATCGCGTGCTCCTGCGCGCCCGTAGCCACCACCACCCGGTCGGCCTCGGTGAAGGTGACGGGGACGGAGCGGGTGGGGGTGAGGGGGGCGGTGGTGGGCTCGTTGTTGCCGAAGTCCAGCGCCTCCTGGGGGAGGTTGGAGAAGACGTCCACAGCCGTCACCGACATCCAGGTCGGCACCTCCACCGTCACCTCCAGGGTCACCTCCTGGCCGGGGGTGGCGCTCAGGGTGTCCCCGAGGGTCGAGGCGACCTCCTGGCCCGCGACCCGCGCCTGGACGGTGAAGAGGGGGCCGTTGGTGCCGAAGAGGCGCCCGGCGTTGATCGCCTGCGCGAAGGGCGCCTGGGCGAAGGTGTCCGGGGTGTCGGCGCCCTCGCCCAGATAGACGTAGGAGCGCGGCCCGCCCGCCTGGTCCTTGATGCGCTTGTGGGTGTCGCTCACCGCCGTCGCGGTGGGGGTGAAGCCGCGGGAGATGGCCGCCATCCACCACTTGGCGATGCGCCAGAAGGAGGTGAGGCTGTAGCCGTTGTAGATCTCCAGCGCGGTGAAGCCCTCGTCCCAGAGGCCGGTGTCCCCGGTCACGGGGTCGGGGGTGGTCGCCGGGAGGCGGAACTTGCGCGGGTTGGCGGTGCTGGTGCCGCGCAGCGTGTCGATCTCCAGGGCGCCGAAGTAGCCGCTGCTGGGGTGGTTGACCTGCATGACGCGGTCGCCGCCCTGCGCGCGCACCGCGGCGAAGATCTGCGCCGGGGTCAGGCCGTCGCCGTCGCCGCCTGCCCAGTCCACCGCGCCCGCGTTGCGCTGCGCGGGGTCGATGTCCATCGGGAAGGCGTTGTAGTGGCCGTAGTCGAAGGTGGTGATCTCCTCCCCGATCACCGAGGAGAGCCAGGTGTCGGCGCCCAGGGCCTCGATGGTGGGGGTGTAGTCGGTGATGTAGTCGTGGTCGGTGGCGACCAGCACGTCCACGCCCTCGGCCAGGAAGGTCCGCACCCGATCCGCCAGCGCCACCGGGCTGTCCGGCGAGTTGATGCCGTGGACGTGGAGGTCCGCGCTCACCCACCCCGGCGTCGCCACCACGTGGGCGATCTCCGCCGTCACCTCCTCCTCGCCGCCTGCCGTCAGCGTGACCGGGGCGCCGCCGGAGTCTTTGGCGTCCGCGGGCCAGAGGGACCACTCGGGGCCGCGGCTCACGGCGATCCGGTAGCTGCCCGCGGGCGCGCGGAAGGTCGCGACGCCGTCCACGCCGGTGAAGATCGTCACCCAGGAGCCATCCACCTGCGGGTCGAACGTCACGTCCCGATCCTGCGGCGTGAGCACCTGCGGGCAGGTGCCCTCGCAGAAGAGCACCACCTTGGCCGGCGTCGCCTGGCCTGCGGGGTCCTGCACCCGCACCCGCAGCGTCGCTGGCGCCGCCACGTCCAGCGCGGCGTTGGCCGTCGCCCCGGCGCTCACCGTGACCTGGGCTGGCGCGCCGCTGTGGCCGTCGCCGTGGGCGCGCACGGTGTAGGTGCCGGGGGGCACCTGCATCACGAAGCGCCCCTCCGCGTCGGTGCGCGCCTGGTTCATCGCGCGCTCGTCGGCGCTGATGGCGCTCACCCGCAGCCCCGCCACCGGGGCGCCGCCCTGCCGGACCACGCCCTCCACCGTCCCCGTCTCCACGCCCAGCTCCCGGTAGGCGGGGTCCACCATCGTCGCCAGGGAGCCGTCTCCGATCATGTGCCAGTAGCCGAAGACCTCGACGTGCCCCGGCTGCATGTGGGCCAGGCCCGGCGTCCGCTCCAGCTGCGCCTCGTTCGCCAGGAGCGTGTTGGCGAGGTTCGAGATGCCCTTGACGTGGACCGCCACACCCGCCACCGCCAGGTAGACGCCGCTCTGCGGCAGCGCGCTGCTCAGCGCCGGGTCCGGATCGAAGGCCACCAGGTGCCCGCCCTCCTGCCCCTGGAAGCCCAGGAAGATGGTCTTCTCCCCGGCGATCTGCGTGATGCCCCCCACCCCGCCCTCATAGCCGAAGCCCTTGAGCGAGCTGGTCGGGTTGTAGAACTCCACCACGCCGCCCGAGTCCATCAGGTGCGCCACCGGGAAGTGCAGCGTCGCGTCGCCGTCGTTCCGGAGCGCCGTCACCACCTTCACGCCCTGATCCCCGCCCCGGAGGATGTAGTACACCGTCGCCGTGATCGGCAGCTCCGCGTCCGGGTTCAAGCCGATGTTCAGGTTCTCGATGTCGATGAACGTGGAGGCCAACCCCAGCACGTTGATGAAGTCCAGCAGCACCAGGCGCCCCGTCACCGCCAGCACCGCCGCGCCGCCGTCGCTCCCGTCCGCGATCACCTCGAAGCGCTCCGGCTTCAGGGTCCGCCCGGCGTTGATCAGCATGCAGATCTCACCGATGACGTCCTGTCCCGTCACCGCGCCGTCACGCTTCGTCGCGCCGTCGATGATGTTGCCACCGTAGGGACACGGGCCGATCACGCGCTCGTCACGCTCGATCACCACCCGCACCCGATCATTCTCCATCACCCAGTCGCCCACCCGCCCCAGCAGCGCCTCGCCGGGCACCAGATCGTCGGGGCTGGCGCTCTCGAAGACCCGCGCCGTGGCCGCCGGGTTCGGCCCCGGCCCCAGCCAGGGCCTCAGGTCGATCCCCACCGGCGCCCCGGGCTCCGGGCGCGGCCCTGTGTCCTCGGGCACGTCCGCTCCGGCGTCCTCGGGGGCGGCGTCCTCGACGCTCGTGTCGTCCGGGCTCGCATCTTCAGCGCCAGCGTCCTCGGCGGCGCTGTTGTTGGCGGGCGGCGTGGCCTTGGGCTTGTCGTCGTCGCCGCAGGCGGCGAGGAGCAGCGAGGCGAGGAGCAGCGGGAGGAGCAAGAGGATCGGGCGGCGCATCAGGATCTCCTTCATCCAGACGCCACGCTGGCGTCGTCAACACCCGGTGAGGCTACACCGGGTGAAGATTGTGTGACGATCCTGTCACCTTGTCAAAGCCTCCCCGCCGAGGCCGCGGATTGCGCGCCCGCCGCGCGGTGCTTATTGAATAGATCGCACGCCGCAGGGGTTACACCCTGCACCTCGCGGAGCCGGTCTGCCGCGCGATCCCCGCGCCCGCCGCCCCGCGCCCCCTCATCCAGAGGAGCCCGCCATGAACACCCCTCGCCCCCAGGCTGTCCAGGGGCCCGGTCACACCCTCCTCCTCATCCTCGGGGCCACGGCGCTGACCTTCGCGCTCTCCTTCATCCCCTTCGCCTCCGTCCTCACCTACCCCGTCCGCCTCTTCTCGACCTTCATCCACGAGACGGGGCACATCCTCGCGGCGCTCCTCACCTTCGGCAGCGTCAAGAGCATGACGGTCCACCTCGACACCTCGGGGCTGACCTACACCGCCGGGGGGCTGCGCTTCGCGATCTCGTCGGCGGGCTACGTCGGCACCGCGCTCTTCGGCGCGCTGATGCTCCTGGGCGCGCGCTCCGAGCGCACCGCGCGCTGGGCCCTCGGCCTCACCGGCGCCCTCATCCTCGGGGTGACGGGCCTCTTCGCAGGGGAGGGGAGCAACATCCCGGTCTTCCTGGGGTTGGGGGTGGCGGGCGCTGCGGGCGCCGTCCTCTTCAAGCAGCGCACCACCGCGGGCCTGGGGCTCAAGCTCGGGCTGGGCGCGCTGGCGGGCGTCGCCCTCCTGGGGGTCACCGGCTGGCTCCTCGCCACCCACGGCCTCCTGACCTGGGCGCTGGGCCTCACCTGCGGCGCGGCCCTCCTGGCCGGCGCCTGGTTCGCCCGCGAGCGCGCCGCGCGCTTCATCACCGCCTTCCTCGGCGTCCAGGTCGGCCTGGACGCCCTCAAGGACGTCTTCGGCCTCATCGGCCTCTCCCAGATTCCCCACGTCCACACCGACGCCGTCAACATGGCGCAGAGCTACGGCCTCCACCCCATCGTCTGGGCCGCCCTCTGGTCTGTCATGTCGCTGGTGCTCGTGGGCGGCGCGCTGGCCTTCCTCGTGGTGGACTGGCGGCGTCAGGCGAAGCGGTCCAGCCCCGCCTGACGCGCCGCCGCGACCTGCGCCCCAAGCGCCGCCTGGGCCTTCGCCCGGCGCAGGTTGTGCTCGCCGCGCGTCGGGGCCACCGCGGGGTCCCAGCCGAAGTAGGACTCCCGCAGCGCGTCCGCCGCGAAGCGCGCCGCCAGCTCCAGGGTGATCCGCTCGGTCCCCCGGGCCAGCGCGCCGACCTCCGCAGGCGTCACCCACCCCCGCGCCTCCTCCAGCCACGCCCCCACCGCCGCCTCATAGCGCCCCCGGTCGAAGCGCGGCGTCTCCGCGTCCTCGCCGCCCACCGCGCACCAGGAGCGGAGGGCGTCGCCCAGCTCCGCGTCCAGCGTCATCCAGCTCATCGTGTCCAGATCCACGATCCCCGTCACCTCCGCGCCCTCCGGCGCGAAGAGGAGGTTGGCGAGCTTGGGGTCGCCGTGCACCAGGCGCTCCGGCCCGGCCAGCGCGTCCAGGCGGCGCGCGCGGGGCAGGAGCTGCTCCGCCAGCGCGCGGACCTCCGGGAAGAGGCGGTGCTCGGGGTGCTCCCGCAGCGCGGCCTCCAGGGCGTCCAGGTGGCGCGGCGTGTCGTGGGCGAAGCGCCGCGCGGACGTGAACTCGAACGACGACCCCACCAGCGCCCCGTGGAACCTCGCCAGCGCCCGCGCCGCCGCCTCGACCTCCGCCTGCGTCGTCGCGCGGGCTCGCGACACCCCCGGCAGGCGCTCCATCACCCGCCACGAGCCCGCCTCCCCCTCCAGCGCCACCCACCACGCCCCCGAGGCCGCGCGCCTCAGGCGCGGCACCGGCACCCCGGCGTCGCGCAGGCGCGGCGTCAGCGCCGCGATGTCATCGCTCACCCGCGGATCGAAGATCGGGCTCACCCGCTGCACCACCCACGCCGCCCCCAGCGCCCAGGTCCCGTTGATCAAGCCGCCCTCCAGCGGCGCGGCGTCGCCCCGCAGGGGCTCCAGCTCAGGGTAGTGCGACCACAGGGTGTCCGGGATCACGCGGCCTCCTTGCGCTCAAGGCGAGGATCGCGCACCCTGCACCGCATCAAGAGGCCGCTGCGTTGGCGGCCCTGGGATGACCCCAGCAGGCGAGGGCGCGATGAAGAAGGGTTGGATGTGGACCGCAGGGCTGGCGGCCCTGGTGGGGCTCCTGGGGGCCTGCGGCGGGCCTACCGTAGCCGGGACGCGGGTGTCCGGCAAGCAGGCGTTCTACAACACCGGGTGCGACGGCCTCGTCTTTGACGCGCGGGTCGGCGGCGACGTCGCCGTCCTCGGCGTCCGCGAAGGCGAGACCGAGGAGCCCATGGCGAGCTTCGCCTTCGACCTGGCCTCCGGTCAGCTCACCCGCGGCGACGCCATCCTCACCGACAACGCCCCGCCCGCCCGCGCCTTCATGAAAGGCGAGGACACCGTGTGCTTCCAGTTCGGCGTCGAAGACACCTCGCCTCACGCCTGCTTCCAGAGCCTCGTCACCAACGGGGCCTTCTGCATGAAGGTCATGCCGGAGACCCCCCCGGGGCCGTAACGTCTGGCCTGCTCGGCCAGACGAACGGCCCCGGCCCCCCCCGTGACGGGGGGGCACCCCCGGGTCGCGGGGGAGCGAGCGCAGCGAGCGGGGGGGTGGCGCGCGAGCGC